>NZ_JADPUN010000221.1 GCF_015690345.1 Plantactinospora alkalitolerans
CCTTGTCGGCCATGACCGACTGCGACACGGCACCGGTGTCGTGCTGCTCCGGGGCGGCCTGGGCCGCTACCGCCGGACCGGCCACCGCGCCACCGACGAACGCCAGACCAGCCAGACCCAGCGCGCTCTTACGAATGATCGAAGTCTGCTCGATGGCCGGGAGCCATCGGCTGAACAGAGTCGTGTTCTTCACGATGGTTACCTTCCACTCGGGGATGAACACCCCACAGGGGGACGTGGGATGTCAATGGAACTCGTCGGCCCGCACCAGGATCACGTCCCGGGGACCGGACATTGCCCGACCAGTACTGGGGGGTACTCCGCCGAACACAATATGTAACGACCGAGGAGGCTGGATCATTCCCGGCCCGCCGTCTACCAGCCCAGGTCACGGGCCGTGGTACTCGGTCGTACACCCAATGTAACGACCGGCCCCCCGCCAACATTCCACCGGACCAACTCGATCATGAACCCGAACCGGACACCGGGGACCCGGCGCCACGCCCGACGCAGCCGCACCAATTCGGTTGACAGAGGCGAACCTCCGGTGGCAGCCTCTGACGGCGACGCGCACATGGCGCGGCATGACGCTGCAAGGGAATGAAGTCCATGATCACGGCGACCTCAGCGGCCGCCCGGTGTATTCAGGAGCCCGGCCGGTAGTTCCGGTCCGCACTGAATGCCTCAATGTTCTGCGGCGGCCCCACGTTCCTCGTAAGTGAAGCCCGCAGAAACTTGACTTGAGGTTTACTTGATCATGGACATCATCGTCCAGCGTTCCGTCGTTGCCCAGCTATCCCAACGCCCCCAATCGGTCGAGGTCGGGCCGTTCGTCATCGGCTGGGATCCGTCGACCGACAGCCGATACATCAACTACGCGACGCCCCGGCCCGACGCTGTCATCACGAACACGGACGTGGCCCGGCTGGTCGCGGCCTTCCGCGAAATCGACCGGCTACCACGCCTGGAGTACGTCACCACCTGCGCACCCGGTCTGGAGCGGCAACTGCTCGACGCCGGTTTCGGCGTGGAGGCTCGTCACGACTACCTGGTCTGCTCGCCCGACTCACTCACCATGCCCGCCGTACCGGACGGGTTCGAGATAGCCGAACCGGCGACGGACGAGGACCGCGCCGGCGCCGTAGCGGCTCAGAACGAAGCCTTCGGCGGCGAGCCGACGGCGACCCCGGCGGACGTCGCTCGGATACGGCGCACCCAGGACAACGGCGGCGTGGTGATGTACGCGCGCGGCCCCGACGGCTCGTACGTAGGGGGTGGGCAGGCTTCCCCGCCCGGCGAGGGGGTGACCGAGGTGGCCGGTATAGCGGTGCGCGATGCGTTCCGTCGACGCGGTATCGCCGGGGCACTCACTGCGGGGATCACCGCCCGGATGTTCGCCAACGGCGTTCAGGGCGCCTGGTTGGAGGCCTCCGGAGAGGATTCCTGGCGCGTGTACGAGCGGGTCGGTTACGCGGCCACGGGCAAGCGCCTCTACATCGCGCTCGGCTGAGGCTCTCGACGGCGTCTGATCTGGACGTGTGACCGCTGCCGGCCGACGGGGCGACAGGCTCCGCCGGCCGGCAGCGCGCGCCATCCCGAACTTCGGCTCTGCGATGGACGTCATCGAAGCCGGCGTACCGCGCCTGGCCTGGGCGCCCGTCCACCCCGGACGCTTTCGGGGTGCGACTTGAGATAGATGATGGTCAGCCTCGAAACACTGACCGGTAGGTCTCGGGGGGTTCCTCTACCGGACCGAGGCCACGACAATACGGCAGTGGGTTTCGATATGTCGTGACGAATGGAGAGCCAGATGCGACAACGCCACTGTCTGGCGTCTGCCGCGGCCGCCCTGATCACGGCGGCCGGACTCGTCGGTACGACCCCGGTCGGCGCGTCCGCCGAGCCTCGGCCCGCATCCGGTGGGTCGTCGACACGGATGGGCATCGGACCGGAGAACACCGGGCCGGACACCAGCTCCGTCGTAACGCTGTTCACCGGCGACCGGGTGACCCTCAACTCCTCGGGCCCGGTCAGGATCGACCCGGCGGAGGGCCGACACGGTATCCACTTCGCCACATATCGCGACGCCGAAGGGCACGTCCACGTCCTGCCGTCCGACGCGGAGAACCTCGTGGCCGAGGGCAGACTTGACCGGAATCTGTTCGACGTGACCGCGCTCGCCGCGTACGGCTACGACAGCGGCCGTGCCGGAACGCCGCTGATCGTGAAGTACGGCAGGAACGGGGGCCCGGCGGCACGCGGACGGTTCGGCAATGGCGGCGCGCGGCTCACCAGGGAACTGCCCAGCGTGGACGGGGCCGCGGTGGAGTCGTCGTCCGCCACGGCAGCGTCGTTCTGGAACCAGATCACCACCGGCACCGGCCGGCGGGAACTGCGCGCCGAGATCGGCGGCGTGTGGCTGGACCGCAGGTTGAGCCTGCATCTCGACAGCAGCGTGCCACAGGTCGGCGCCCCCAGGGCCTGGGCCGCTGGTTACGACGGGGCCGGCGCGAAGGTTGCCGTGCTCGACTCGGGCATCGACACCACCCACCCCGACCTGATGGGGAAGGTCATCGCCGCCGAGAACTTCACCTCGGAGCCCGATGCCCGGGACATGCTCGGCCACGGTACCCATGTGGCCTCGATCGTGGCCGGCACCGGTGCCGCGTCCGGCGGCGCCTACCGGGGCGTGGCTCCCGGCGCGTCACTGCTCAACGGCAAGGTCTGCATCGCGGCGGCCTCGGGCAACTGCCAGGAGTCGGCGATCATCGCCGCCATGCAGTGGGCCGCGCGGCAGGGTGCGGATGTGGTCAACCTCAGCCTCGGTGGGGCCGACACCCTCGGCGTCGACCCGATGGAGGAGGCCGTCAACACCCTCACCGCGGAGCACGGCACGCTGTTCGTGATCTCGGCCGGCAACAGGGGCGCCGGCGAGATGACGGTGGATAGCCCCAGCACAGCCGACGCGGCACTGTCGGTCGGCGCCGTCCGCGACGACGACTACCTGGCCGACTTCAGCGCCCGGGGCCCGCGCATCGGCGACACCGCGATAAAGCCGGACCTGACCGCACCCGGCCAGAGCATCACCGCGGCAGCCAGTTCCACGGGGATCTCCACGCCGCCCGGCGAATCGTACGTACAGTTCGACGGGACGTCGATGGCCGCGCCGCACGTGGCCGGCGCGGCGGCGATCCTCGCCCAGCGCAACCCCGGGTGGACCGGGGCGCGGCTCAAGTCGGCGCTGATGGGCTCGTCCCAGCCCCACGAGCCGACCCCGATCTTCGAACAGGGTGCCGGCCGGCTCGACATCGGTCGAGGGTACGACCAGACGGTGTTCGCCGACCCGCCGAGTCTCAGCCTGGGTCGTCAGCAGTACCCACACGACGACGACCCGGTGCTCGAACGCACGGTGACGTACACCAACACCGGCACCTCGCCCCTGACCCTGAGCCTGGCGCTGACGACCCGGGACCCGAACGGCGCGGCCGCGCCGGCCGGGATGTTCTCGCTCAGTACCTCGTCGATCACCGTACCGGCGGGCGGTAGCGCCGCCGTGCGGTTCACCGCCAACACCGCACTCGACGGCGCGGAGGGGCACTACGGCGGCACCGTCACGGCAACCGCCGGCGGAGCAGTGCGCGTCGTCACTCCCTATGCGGTCGACCGGGCCGTCGCTGGCGGCGAGGTGACGTTCCGCCACCTCAACAGCCTCGGCGAGCCGGCCACCTCACGCAGCACGATACTGTTCTCCCTGGATGGCGGGCAGGACTATTTCCTCGGCACCGAAAGCGAGCCGATGACCCGGTACATCCGGCAGGGGACGTACCTCCTGCAGTCCCGGATCGGGGACTCGACCGACCCGGATGCCCGAGAATCGCTGCTGGTCAACCCGAGCGTACGCATCGACCGCGACCAGACCATCACTCTCGACGCCCGGATGGCGCGGCCGGTCGAGGTCGACGTCACCGATGACCCGGACGAGCGGCCGCTCAGCGTGGAACTGGGCTACTCGTGGCGCGACACCGCCGGCAACACCCGGACGTACAGCAATCTGTTCGACGCCGGCAGTAACCCGATCGCCCTCGGCCAGGTCGACCCCGACCAACGCACCGACGGGCTGTCCAGCTTCCTGAACATCACCCTCGCCCAGCCGGGCACCGGCGGCGATTTCTTCAACTCCCCCCGCAGCTACCATCTGCTGCAACGGTTCGAGCAGTACATCCCGACCGGGTTCAGGCAGGGCTATCCGACAACGTCGTTGGCACGGGTGGACACGCGGCTCGCCGAGAGCGCCCCGAACACCCGGGGAAACAAGTCCTCGTACCCGTTCTTCGGTGACCAGTTGTGGGCCGGCCAGTTTGCGATAGGGTTCGACCTGCCCTTCAACCACACCGAGTACTACAGCACCGGCAACGGTCTTCGCTGGTTCTCGACGTTCGCGGACTTCCATCCGGCGTCGCGTGCCTCGACGATCTCGTTGGAGAGCCCGCCACACGCGTACACCGCGGGGACCACGGTCACCGAGGGGTGGAACGAGCCCGTGCTCGGCCCGTCGTTCTCCGCGCTGACGGCACCGTCCGACGGTGTGCACCGTACCGGGAACACCATCCACCTGGATCCGACGATCCTCGGCGACGGGTTCGGGCACTCCGGATGGGGCGCCTCCCCGCAGTACACCCTCCGTCGCAACGGGACCGTCGTCGCCAACAGCAGCGATGGCCCCTGGCCCGACGTGACGGTGCCGGCCAGCACGTCGACCTACCGGTTGGAGGGCACGGTGGATCGGCCGGCGCCGGCCGAGCTCTCCACCCGAATCACCACGGCCTGGACGTTCAGTTCGAGAAGCCCGAACGGCGGCGCGACCGTCCGGCTTCCGCTGTGGGCCGTCTCGTTCCGCCCGACCGTCAACGACAACAACGCAGCGAGAGCGGCCAGCAGATTTACGTTCCCGGCGACGCTCGCGGCGCAGCCGGGCTCGACGCCGGGCAGCGTGCGGACCATGACCGTGCGGTACTCGACCAACGACGGGGCGTCGTGGGCCAACGCCACGGTCTCGGGATCCGGCAACGCGCGGACCGTCTCGGTGACGCACCCGAACACGACAGGGTTCGTCTCCCTGCGGGCGACGGTGACGGACTACGCGGGCAACTCCGTGGAACAGACCGTCGTCCGGGCGTACAAGATCGCCCCGTAGGCGCCACGGCTCGCCTGCCTCGTACGACCTGCGAGAGTTCCTTCGCACCGCAGAAGGCGGGCCAGCGTCACCCGACCGGGTTCCGGAACACCGTTTCAAATCTCCGAAGAAGTCTCCCGTATTACCGTGAGTTCGCGCGCCAAAAGATGGAGGCCAAGACCTCCCCTGGTCGAATGCTGGCGTGACCCGATCGGAAGGATGCGGAATCATGCACGACCTTTCTCGCCGCGAACTGCTGAGAGCAACGGCGGCCGTTGGCGCCGGGGCGGTCGTTTTCCCGGGCATTGTGACTGGAGACGCACCGGCCTTCGCCGACGACGACCTGGGTCCGTCCTCCGGCACGAGCGGTCCCCCGGCGCAGCTGACCGGCCGCATCGTCCGTCCCCAGGACCCCGGATACCAGAGTGCGAGCCTCGGCTGGGACGAGCTTTTCGTTCGCTATCCGCTGGTCATCGTCTTCGCTCAGGAGACCCAGGACGTGGTCAACGCCCTTACCTGGGCGCGGCAGAACGACGTCGCTCTGCGGGTACGGAGCGGCCGCCACAGCCTCGAGGGCTGGTCGAACGTCGACAACGGCATCGTGATCGATGTCAGCGAGTTGAAGTCGACCCAGATCGACGCCGCCTCTCGGGTCGCGAGAGTCGGCGCCGGACTCAATCAGTTGGAGGCGGTGACCGCGCTCGGGGAGCAGGATCTCGCGGTGACGACTGGAACGGAGGGAAGCGTAGGTCTGTCCGGTGCGACCCTCGGCGGCGGCCTGGGCTTCCTCACCCGCTACCTCGGCATGGCCTGCGACAGCCTGATCGGGGCGGAGATTGTCGTCGCGTCGGGTGCCGACGGCGCGAAGGCGATCGAGGTGGACCTGAGGCACCACTCCGACCTGCTCTGGGCGCTCCGCGGAGCAGGAAATGGCAACTTCGGTATCGTCACCTCACTCACCTACCGGGTGACCCCGCTGAGGAGCGTCGCCTACCTGCAAGCGACCTGGCAGGGCCTCGACGACCTGCACGGGATCTTCGACATATGGCAGCGCACGGCGCCGTTCGCCGACAATCGCCTCGGAACCCAGCTTGAGATCCACAAATCTCAGATTCTGCTGTTCGCCGTTCTCGCGGACGGCGCGGAGGCCGAGGCGAAGGAACTTCTGGAGCACATCCTCTCGGTCGGCAGCCCCGAGGTCACGGTGCAGACCGGGGGCTGGGGTGACATATACAACGGATTCCAGATACCGACCACGAACGAGCCTGCGAATTGGAAGTTCTTCTCGCAGTTCACCTCCGAGCCGTTCCCGGAGGAGGCGATCAATCTGATCCGCAGATTCATGGAAAACGCCCCCTCGGATGACAGCAACTTCTTCACCCAGGCCTTCGGCACCGGGGCTCAAGCGAGTGAGCCCCCCGGTGGTACGGCGTTCCCGCATCGCGACGCGCTCTTCTATTCCGAGCCCGGCGTCGGCTGGGGCACTCGCGGGGAGCCGGACAGCGGCGACGCGCTGACCCCGGTTGCCCAGGCCTGGATCGCCGAGTTCAGCCAGGCACTGCGGCCCTACGTGAACGGCGCCTACGTCAACGTGCCGAACATCGGAATGGCGGAGTGGGAAACCGCCTACTGGGGATCCAACTTCGAGCGGCTGCGCAGGATCAAGGGGAAGTACGACCCCCACAACGTCTTCCAGTACGAGCAGAGCATCCCGCCCTCATCGTGCTGATGCGGGGTTCGGGCGCAAGACGCCGCTGGCCGGGTCCCCGTGGTGCGGGACCCGGCCAGCGGGACTGCTGCTGCTATCCGGTTGTCAGCTGTTGTTCCAGGCGCCCGCGACGAGGTCGGCGGCCTGGTTCTCCCACTTGGCGTACGCGTCCGGGTACGCCGAGACCTGTACCTTCTGCGCGGCCACGGTCAGCGGCAGGTCATGCCAACCCTCGACCTGCTTCAGCCCGGTCAGGAACGCGATGGTCGAGTACTCCGGATCAGTGATCTGCTCCGGCGTGCCCCAACCCGAGGACGGCCGCTGCTGGAACAACCCCAGCGAGTCATGATCGTTGGCGTCACCCAGATGACCCAGGTTCTCCAACTTCGACTCCTGCAACGAGGTTCCGACCGCGATCACCGCGGCACGCTCGTCCAGACCAGCCTTCTTCGTCGCCTTCACGATCGCCCTGACGTTGCCGGACTGCTCACCCGACAGCGGAATCGACGACTGCTCACCCTGCACACCACGGGGCACCAACCGGTCCCGCGACGGCCTGCCCTTGCTGTCCTTGCTGTCCTTGCTGTCCTTGCTGTCCTTGGCACCCTTGTCGGCCTTGTCGGCCTTGTCGGCCTTGTCGGCCTTGTCGGCCTTGTCGGCCTTGTCGGCCATCACCGACTGCGACACCGAACCGGTGCCGTGCTGCTCCGGGGCGGCCTGGGCCGCTACCGCCGGACCGGCCACCGCGCCACCGACGAACGCCAGACCAGCCAGACCCAGCGCGCTCTTACGAATGATCGAAGTCTGCTCGATGGCCGGGAGCCATCGGCTGAACAGAGTCGTGTTCTTCACGATGGTTACCTTCCACTCGGGGATGAACACCCCACAGGGGGACATGGGATGTCAATGGAACTCGTCGGCCCACACCAGGATCACGTCCCGGGGACCGGACACTGCCCGACCAGTACTGGGGGGTACTCCGCCGAACACAATATGTAACGACCGAGGGGCCTGGATCATTCCCGGCCCGCCACCGACCGGCCCAGGTCACGGGCCGTGGTACTCGGTCGTACACCCAATGTAACGACCGGCCCCCCGCCAACATTCCACCGCACCAACTCGATCATGAACCCGAACCGGACACCGGGGACGAACGCTCCGCATGGACCCACCGGCGAACTGTTCGGGCGGGATGCTGAACCCTCGACGGCCGAGCCGGACGCGGTAACGTCACTTCCGTGGACGACGCCGAGGAGGGTACGCGGATCGGCGCCGCGCTGGACGGCTGGTTGGATCGACTGACCTTCACCGACCAGACGAGCGACGAGGTCACCGCGCTGTTGATCGACTCGGTGGCGGCCTGGGCGATGGCCCAGGGTTGGCGGGTGTATCGCCGAGCCGCCAGCGTGATGCCCCTCCCGCCGCCCTACACCCACAAGCACTCCATAGTGGATATCGGGTGCGCCCGGACGGCCGGCTCACCCGTCGTGATCGAGGTCGATCACTCCGACCGGCGACGCTCCATCGACAAGCTCCTGCTGGAAGGGGCTGCCGGCCGGGTTCCCATCTGGCTCCGCTGGGGCGACCGACGATTCGAACCGCCGCCGGCACCGATCATCATGGTCACCTTCAGGGTCACGTCCCGGGCCGGCCCGGACGGCACCGGACGGTGGTACTCGAAGCTCCCGGTCACCGATCGACCGGCGCCGTCGCACATCCTTCGGCAGAGCGCCGAGCCGGGTGAACAGGTCGACCTGTTCACCGCCCCAACCCGGCCGCCCGACCAGCCGGTCCAGGGTGCCGAGCACCGCCCGTCGAAGTCGCCGGCCGGCAGGGACGGTTCGACCGAACAGGCTCGGTAGAGGTACGCCCGGCCTTTCAGCCGCGCTTCATCAGGCGCCCGACGGCGGCCATCATCTCGGAGGCCATCTCGTCGGCCCGGCCCTCGGCGGCGCCCTCGTGCATGCAGTGCCGGGCGTGCCCGTCGAGCAGCCCGAGTGCGACCTTGTCCAGCGCCGCCTGGATCGCGGAGATCTGGGTCAGGACGTCGATGCAGTAGCGGTCGTCCTCGACCATCCGCTCGATTCCCCTGACCTGCCCCTCGACCCGCCGTAGCCGCGCAAGCAACTGGTCCTTGCTGGCGGTGTAGCCACGCGTCGGTGCCGGAGTGTCCGCAGGGGTTGTCATGCCCCAAGCATAGCTAACCCCCCAGGGGTATGCTACGGTCGTCGTCATCGATACCCCCCTAGGGTATAAGCTTGGTCGTGGCGGAAGGGAGAGATCAGATGATCACGAAGAAGTACGAGGTCAAGGGCATGACCTGTAGCCACTGCGTCAACGCCGTCAGCACGGAAGTCGGTGCGATCCCCGGCGTTACCGAGGTGGCCGTCGACCTGACCACCGGTCAGGTCACCGTCAACAGCACCGAACCGGTGGACGTGCAGGCGCTCCGCAATGCCGTGGACGAGGCCGGCTACGAACTCGTCACCCCCTGACCACGCTCGATTCCGGAAATCAGGTATCACGATGAACACCGCGACGAAGTTGAGCGTCTTCGCGCTCGCCCTCGCGACAGTGTTCGGCGCGGCGTACGGGACGGGCCAGTTGACCGGTCCCGTACGCACCGCCGCCGATTCCGACCCTCCCCACTCGGCCGGCCACGACGAGCCTTCCGACCCGGCCAGCCAGCCCCGGCTACCGGGCGGGCTGCTCGTCTCCGACCGGGGCTACACCCTCACACTCGTACCGGCCGACGCCGCAGAGTTCGCGTTCCGAGTGATCGGGCCCGACAACAGGCCGGTGACCGGATACGACGTGGAGCACGACAAGCGGATGCACCTGATCGTCGCCCGGCGGGACCTGTCGGGCTTCCGGCACGTCCATCCCGAGATGGATCCCGACGGCACCTGGCGGGTCGCCGCCCCACTGACCACCCCCGGCAGTTGGCGCGCGTTCGCGGACTTCAAGCCCACCGGCGCGGCTGCGCTGACGCTCGGGATCGACGTCTCCGTCCCCGGGGTCTACCAACCCCGCCCACTGCCCGCGCCCACGTCGACCACGAACGTCGACGGGTACGTCGTCCGCCTCGACGGCACCCTTCGCCCCGGACAGAGCAACCGGCTGACCCTGACCGTGAGCCGCGACGGGATACCCGTCACCGACCTTCAGCCCTATCTCGGGGCGTACGGTCACCTCGTCGCGCTCCGCGACGGCGACCTGGCGTACCTGCACGTGCACCCCGAGGGCGCACCCGGCGACGGGAAGACGCCGGCGGGTCCGGGGATCACCTTCTTCGCCGAGGTGCCCTCGACCGGCGCCTACCGGCTGTACCTCGACTTCCGGCACGCCGGAACGGTCCGCACCGCCGAGTTCACGCTGGGCACCGCCGACGAACCCGCCAGCCCGCCGAGCACCACCGCCGGC
>NZ_JADPUN010000392.1 GCF_015690345.1 Plantactinospora alkalitolerans
GCGTCGCCGAGTGGTAGCTGCTCGGCCACCTACTCGGTGACCGGCTCCTGGCAGGGCGGCTTCCAGGCCGAGGTGACGGTCCGGAACACCGGCACGTCGGCGATGACCGGCTGGACGGTGGGCTGGAGTTTCGCGAACGGACAGTCGATCAGCCAGATCTGGGGTGGCACACATACCCAGACCGGTTCGTCCGTCTCGGTGCGCAACGCGGCGTACAACGGCAACCTGGCCGCGAACGCGTCTACCACGTTCGGCTTCCTCGGAAGTTGGACCGGCACGAACGCCGTACCGGCGACGGTCGGCTGCACGCGGAGCTGACTCCGCACGGGCCGGGGCCCGCCGTGATCACGGCGGGCCCCGGTTGCCGTACCACCGCCGGCCGGGCGGGCCGGTCGACAGGTCGGAACGGATCAGGTGGTGTCGAGCCGGACCGGTGTGTCGGCCCGGTCGACGTCCACGTACTCGAGCCGGTCGCTGGCGGGCAGTTCCCGTTCGGCCCGGGCCAGGGCGGCCCGGGACGCGGTGGTGGCGGCCCAGGCCAGCGCGGCCCCGACCAGTCCGGCCCCGACCAGCCAGGCCCAGGGCAGGCCCGGACGGCGGCCGGCGAGGGCGTCGTACGCCCGGTTGGCCCGCTGCCATGCCTCGTCGGTCACGGCACCGACCCGGTCCCCGGCCTGGCTGGTGAGGTGGGAGCTGGTCTGTCGTGCCGAGCGGGCGGTGTCCCGTGCGGCGTGCCGCACCGAGTCACCGGCCGAGTTGACGACGTTGGTCAGGTGTTCCCACGCCTGGTCGGCGACCCGCTCGGGCTTGCTCTGGTGTTTCAGCAGGTTGGTTCCGAGCATCGTGCTACCTCCTCGGTTGCCGAAATCAGCGGCCACTTCGGACAGAGGCGTCTGTTCGGCGCGGTTGCGGCTTGCTACACGGGAGGTGCCCAGGCGTCTTTCCTGGCAAACCCGGGATCACGACTCGAGTCTGCCGGAACCGGACGGCGTCCGCTGCCGCTACGCCCAAGTGATCAGCGAACCATGACAATCGACGCGGGCTGGGCGAAATCGTCGTCGTCATCATCGTCGTCGTCATCGCCCCCGCCGCCGAACCCGCAGGCCAGTACCAGAGCCAGCAGCGCGCCGACGCCGGCCAGTCCGATCAGTTTCCTCAGCATCAGGTGTCCCTTCCCGAACCTGGAGGGCCGTCCCGCGCGCGACGGCGGTACGCCTCATGCTAGGTGGTCCGCGACACACCCGTCCCGTTCCGCTCGGCAGCAACAGCCGCCCCGAGCGTTCGCAACCGTCTCTCCCGCCCCCGGAGACCCCCTGAACGCTCGCGGAGGCCCCTGGAGTGTGCGGGATCACGGCGGCCGGCGCCGGGGCGTGCCGACGAGCGGGAGCGGTGCACCGGATGGGGCGGCACCGCAGCTCGTCGTGCAGGTCGGCGCGGTGTCGGCCGGGCGTCGGTACGCGCCGGCGTGGGGCCGGAGTGGCGTGGGGGAGTTGCGGAGGACGCTCCCGGCGCCCGAGCGGGCGACGACACAGTCGCTGGTCGCGCGATGCCGACCCGTTGACGGCTAGGCTGACGGCTGTGGGTGGTGAGGGTAGCTGTCATCCGGGTACGGGCAGGAAAATTTAGCGTAGTTTGCCCCGTTACCAGGCTGGTTTGTCGGCTCGTTGAATAGATTGCCCGTCCGGAAGGGTGGCGATCGGGGCCGTCAGAGGAATACTCTCGGTCGCGGCCCGCGTACTGATTAGGCGCCCGGACATGGGCGAGTGGAGGTGCTCGCGTGAGCCTGTCGATCGTCAAGTCGGTCCTGCCCGGTGGAGTAGTGGAGATCGCCCCTCGTGGAGAAATCGACGTCGACACGGCGTACGAGGTTCGTGAGGCCATCGCCGGGGTGTTGACCAAGGGACGGCCGTCACGGATCGAGCTCAACATGCGACTGGTCAGCTTCATCGACTCGGTCGGTATCAGCGCCATGGTCGCCGGCTTCCAGACTGCGGAGGTCAGCGGCGTCAAGCTCGTGGTCACCGAACCGAGTCGGTTCGTCCACCGGCAACTCTGGGTCACCGGGCTGCTCGGCCTGTTCGGAGCGCCGGAACCCTACTTCGCGGGTGCCGCGTCCGCCGCCGAGGAAGTCAAGGTCCCCGGCGCCTGACCGCGATCCGGCCAGCGGCCCCGCGTCGCGTACCGGACCACCCAACCAACTCTCACTGTGGATCGTCCAGGTCGGACAGGTCCACGTCGGACGCCTCGGTGACCGCCCGGATCGCCGTCACCGAGGCGTAACCCTCGGCCAGCCACGCCACGTCGGTGCCCGGTACGACACGCTCGCCGGACTCCTCCAGCGCGGTACGCACGAACCCCTTGCCCGCCTCCGCCACGGTCATCTGCACCTGCCCGAACCCGGCCAGTGAGCCCCGCCGGACCCCGCGCAGTCGGTCGTGCGGCAGGTCTGGAGCGTTCACGTTCAGCACGGTCCCGGTCGGCCCGGCGGTCAACCGGGGTAGCAGATCGAGGGCCACCCGCGCGGCCGTCGCCCAGTGCCGTCGCTGGTCCCGGTCCGGATGCGGGACCGCAATCGCGGCACCGCCACTGCCGGCGCTCGCCTCGACCGAGGAGAGCACGTCGAGCGAGACCGCCATCCCGTGACAGCCGTTGGCGGCGGCGGTGAACGCCGCACCGACCGTGCCGGAGTGCAACACCGCCCGGCCGGCGTTGGCGCCCCGGTTGACCCCGGAGAGCACCACCGCCGGCGCCGGTCCGAACGCCCCGTGCAGGGCGATCAGGGTGATGAGCCCGGGTGAGCCGGCGACCCCGTACGCCCGTACGCCGGGCAGTTCGTCGATCGAGTGTTCCTCGACGACGACCCGGCCGTCCCGTTCGACCGCACTCATGGCGGCGCTGGCCCCGCTGGCCTCCTCGCTGGGCGCCGCGACCACCACCTCCAGGCCCCGGGCCGCCGCCGTACGGGCCAGCCAGCGCAGTCCGGGGGCGGCGATGCCGTCGTCGTTGGTGACCAGTACGCGGAGTGTCATGAGTTCGTCGTCCGGTGCGCCAGTTCGTCGGGTGTCATCCGATCCTGCCGGCAGGTGCCGATCGGCGCCAGTCGTACCCGGTCGACCAGGCCCGCGATCGCGTCCGGGCGGCCGGTGCCGAGGCCGTGCCGGGTGACGTTCAGCGCCCCCGCCGCAGCCCCGGTGCGGACCGCCAGCCGTACGTCGCCGCCCTGGGCCAGCACCGCCGCCACCCCTGCGGTCATCGAATCGCCGGCACCGCGCGGGTCCGCCACCTCCAGCCGGGGCATGTCGAGTTCGGAAACCTCGCCGTCGATCAGGACGAGAGCGGGACTCTCGGCCCGGCTGAGTACCACCGACTCGGCGCCGTTCGCATGCAGTGCCCGGGCGACCCGGACGAGTTCCGCCTCGCTGTCGTCGGCGGCCCAACCGTCCCGGATCAGCTCCTCGTGGCTGACCTTCAGCACCGACACGCCACTGTCCAGCACCGCGGCCAGGTGCGCTCCGGAGAGGTCTGCGATCACCCGGCTGCCGTTGCGGCCGAGGTCGGCGGCGAGCCGGCGGTAGATGTCCGGTGCGACCAGGTTCGGATGGCCGGGGCCGCTGAGGATGCTCACCTCGGCACCCAGCCCTTCGCCCAGGGCCAGGTTGTAGAGCTCGTCCAGTTCGTGCCGGGTGAGTGGATGGCCGGGCACCGAGGCGAGCTCCTGGCGGGCTCCGTTGCGCCGGTCGTGCACGTAGCCGCCGCTGCTGGACTCCCGGTGGATCACCCGGAGGTCGACTCCCTCGCCGGCGAGCAGGGGCTCGAGGACCTGCCCGATCTCACCGCCGAGCCCCGCGCAGAGCACCACGGACGTGCCCAGACACTTGATCATCCTGGCCTGCCAGACGCCCTGGCCGCCCGGATGCAGGTGGATCTCGGTCTCGTCCGCCGGTTGGTCGATGGTGACCGTGAGCTGCGGATCGGGGGCAAAGACCATGACATGTCCACGCATGCCAGCCAGATACCCCTTCAGCAGGCACTTATGCGATCAAACAGAGCAGAAACGCCCATCTGCCCCCATCACGCCGACCCACCGTCGGCATCGAGCGGCGGACCGTCGGCATCGAGCGGCGGACCGTCGGCATCGAGCGGCGGACCGTCGGCATCGAGCCGCGCCCGGAGTGCCATCGCCAACTCGTCCCGGCGGTCCTCGCCAAGAAGCTGGTCGTCCGGCGGATGCAGATATCCGAAGATCCGGGGGCCGCGGCGGTCGGCGGGAAGGTCCGGCATCCGGGGTACGACGTGGAAGTGGACGTGCTGGAAGCCGTCCTGCTCGGCGAACTGGACGACGTACGTCTTCGCACAGCCGGTGACCGCCTTCAGGGCCCGGGCGAGCCGTACCTGCCACCGGCCGAGCGTCGCCGCCTCCGCGTCGGTCAACTCGGCGATCGAGGTCACGTGGCGACGGGGGACCAACACCAGCCAACCCGGCAGCGACGTGTCGAACGCGTGCGCCACCCGCCAGTGCGGGTCCTCGGCCACCCGCTCCCGGGGTGGCAGCACCGGGAGCAGATTATTGTTCCGGCAGGCGAGGCAGTCCACGATGAGAGCCTATTTCCTTTCCGGACCCGGCGTCGACGACCATCGACGGGTCCGACCGACCGAGGAGGCGACGGGGGTGCCACGAACCGGCTCGTTCCGGTACAGCGCGCGGGCCCGGTGCGAACTGGCCGACGCGGTACGGCTGCTCGGCGACGTGGAGCGGCAGGCCGAGCTGCATCCGTTGATCGTCCGGGTCCGCGCCCGGCCCGCCGGGCCGGGAATCCTGCGCAGCCAGCTCGTCACCGACCGACTGAACTGGGGACCCTTCCGGTTCAGGATCACCTACCAGGCCGACACCCTTCGCGTCGGCCCGGACGAGGTGGTGATGGTGGCTCGGCAGTGGCCCCGTACCACCGTGCACAACCACACCCGGCTGACCCGGGAACCCGACGGCCTGGTCCGGGTCGACGTCGAGATCACCCTGTCGGCACCGGCCCCACTCTTCCCGTACGCCTTCCGGCAGGCCCGCGCCGCCCACCAGACGCTGGCCTCCCGGCTCCCCGCCGCGCTGGAGGCGTAAGGAAGGGCCCCTTCTTATCGTTTTCTGTAGAAGAAGGGTCCCCTCCTAACCGGCTCGGCCCCGGCGTAGCCGGCCCCACGGCTTGTACGTCGACAGGACGGTGGCGATCACGAGCAGGGTGGTGGAGACGATCGGAGCCATCAGCAGCCCGAGCCGGGCGTCGGCGGGGGTGGCCGTCCCCAGTTCGGCGGCGGTACGCAGGTTCGGCAGCAGGGCGAAGAGGACGGCGCCGAGCATCACGGTGGTGATGATCAGCTTGACCATCACCCAACGGTGCCGCAGAAGCCCCCATGGAGTGAACAGCGCGCTGACGATGCCAACCAGCCAGGCCAGCACGCTGAGCGGGACGAAGAGGGTCAGGCCGATCAGGCCGATCGCCGGATAGACCACGTCCGGGGCGGCGCCCCGCACCCCGGCCACGCCGAGCGTCAGCAGCACCACGTCGACACCCAGCCAGCCGACAGCAGTGACGACGTGCAGGGTGAGCAGGGCCTTTCGCCAGGGCGGAGAGAGCTTCATGCGTGTAATGCTTCCGAGCGACAGCCGCCGACGCGTCGTGCGAATGTGGGCGACCCGGATACGTCACCGGACGTACGCCCGGGTCTTGCCACCCGACCGGCGGCGCCCGCTCGGGCGGCCGCATCAGGACCGGTACCCCGAGCTGTCCGCTTGACCGGAGGATGTCCCGACCGGGGGACGTCGATCAGCCGCGTGGGGCGTACATGATGATCGCGACGCCGAGCAGGCAGACGGCGGCGCCGGTCAGGTCGTAGCGATCCGGCCGGAACCGGTCCACCAGTACGGCCCAGCCGAGCGAGCCGGCCACGAAGAACCCGCCGTAGGCGGCGAGCACCCGACCGAAGTTCGGATCCGGCTGGAAGGCCGCGACGAAGCCGTACCCGGCCAGTGCCAGCATGCCGGCGGCCACGAACAGCAGGCCGCGCTGCTCTCGTACGCCCTGCCAGACCAGCCAGGCCCCGCCGATCTCGGCGACGGCGGCGAGCAGGAACAGCAGCAGTGAGCGGGCCACGGTCATCCCGTCATTGTGGCCGTCGACCGAGGTGGACCCTGCGCGGCTGGCTCACCCGCTCGGAAGTCCGGGGCTGACCCGGTCGGACTTCGACTGGTTCAAGGCCCGTCGGACTTCGACTGGATCGAGGCCCGGTCGGACTTCGACTGGCTCAAGGCCCGGTCGGACTTCCAGTGATCGGATCGGATGGCCGATCAGTTGCAGGCATTGATATCGGTCTTTAAGCTGAGCCGGGCGTTCGGCACTGGACGATCCGGGCTCGGGCTGGCCGGAGATGTCGGATCCGAACTCGTTCGATCGCGGGAGCCGATCGCGGGAGGCGTAGGGCGGCCGTACCCGAAATGTCGTGTGCCGGCCGACCGTCGACCCAGCAGCAGCACTGCCGGCCCGCGCTCGGCGGGCCCGGCAGTTGTCGAGAGGAATCCCATGAGGGTCTCCGCACCGTATCGCCGCGTGTCCCTGGCTGTCGCCCTGGTGACCGCACTCGTCGCGAGCGTCGTCACCATGGTCAGCCTGACCCTGGTGCCATCCGCCCAGGCCGCCGCCGGATGCCTGGTCGGCTACCAGGCCAATCAGTGGACCGGTGGCTTCACCGCCGCCATCCGGGTGACCGCGGGAGACACCGCGGTCAACGGCTGGACCGTCACCTGGACCTACGGTGGCGACCAGCGGATCACCAACAGTTGGAACGCACAGGTCAGCCAGTCCGGCACGGCGGTGACCGCCCGGAACGTGGCATGGAACGGCTCACTTCCGGCCGGCGGGTCGACCGAGTTCGGCGTGCAGGGTACCTATGCCAGCAGCGCGGCGGCCCCGACCGGGTTCACGCTCAACGGCGTACCGTGCAACGGCGCCGATCCGACGACACCACCGCCGACCACCGCCCCGCCCACCACCGCACCACCCACCACGGCCCCGCCGACGACGGCTCCGCCGACGACGGCCCCGCCCACCACGGCTCCGCCGACCACGGGGCCACCGACCGGCTGTGGCGCCGCCGCGCTCTGCGACGGCTTCGAGAACCAGACCGGGTCCGCGCCGTCCGGCGACTGGAGCCTGAACTACCCGGACTGCCAGGGAACCGGAATCGCCGCCATCGACACCTCGGTCGCGCATCAGGGCACCCGATCGGTACGGATCAACGGCACCGCCGGTTACTGCAACCACGTCTTCGTCCGGTCCAACCGGGACCTCAGCGGGCTCGGTGCGGTGCGGTACGCCCGGTTCTGGGTCCGGCACACCACCGCGCTGCCGACCCAGCACGTGACGTTCCTGGCCATGCGCGATGCCAACGACGGCAACCGTGACCTGCGAATGGGCGGCCAGAACGGTGCTCTGCAATGGAATCGGGCCTCGGACGACGCCACCCTGCCCGAGCAGAGCCCGAACGGTGTCGCGCTCAGCGTTCCGTTGCCGGTCAACCGCTGGACCTGTGTCGAATTCATGGTCGACGGCAACCAGGGCCGGCTGTCGACCTGGGTCGACGGCTCGGCGGTGACGGGGCTGACCGCCGACGGCACCCCGACCCACGACGTCGACGGCCAGTGGCTCAACCGGGCGAACTGGCGACCGAACCTGACCGACCTGCGGTTGGGCTGGGAGAGCTACGGCGAGGGCGCGGACACGCTGTGGTACGACGACGTCGCGCTGGGCTCGGCCAGGATCGGCTGCTGACCGACCCGACGCCGGGATCTACCTACGGTTCGGCGTCCGTCGTCCGGTGAAAATCCACCGGGCGACGGACGCCGGACCGGCCCGCCGGCACCGCCCAGGGGTGGCGGGCGTTGCCGGCGGGCGGCTTTCAGTTCATCGACAGATGTACGTGGTTCGTGTGGTCGCTGGACGGATCGCCGTTACCGCTGTTGTACGTCTTCCAACCGCTGCTCGGCAGCCAGATCTGCTTGAACCA
The DNA here is from genome assembly GCF_015690345.1 of Plantactinospora alkalitolerans. Classification (GTDB taxonomy): domain Bacteria; phylum Actinomycetota; class Actinomycetes; order Mycobacteriales; family Micromonosporaceae; genus Plantactinospora; species Plantactinospora alkalitolerans. The sequence goes on from NZ_JADPUN010000392.1 coordinate 8,053, forward strand.
GATCACGTACAGCACGCCCAGCCGGTCGGCGTTCCGCACGAAGTACGCCGCCAGGTTGTTGCCGTACGTCCGGTCGCCGCCGCTCGCCACCCCGCCGAAGCCACCCTTCTGGGCGGCGAAGTCGCACGCCTGACCCTTGGGGTGCTCGCCGCTGCCGCCACTGCGGTAGCAGGAGACGTACCGGGTGAAGCCGGCCGACTTGGCCTGGTTGAGCGCGTGCAGCGTCCGCGCCGTGATGCATCCGCTGGTGGTCGGGTCGTTGAGGCTGCACGACTCGTCCGGCCAGGAACCGTCGGAGTTGCGGGGCGCGGGCTTGGCCGACGCCCCGCCGCTGCCGCTGATCCCCGAGCTGGAGCCGCCGCTGTTGGCTGCGGCCAGCGCCTTCTCGGCCTGCTTCTTGCGGGTCTCCATCACCTCGACCTGCTTGCGCTGCTCGCGGATCTCCTGGTCGAGTGCTTCCTTCGCCTGGGTCTCCTTGTCGACGCTCTCCCGCAGGCCGCGCAGCTCGCGGCTCTCGTTCGCCGAGATCGTGTCGAGGGCGGCGGCCCGGTCCACCAGGCTGGTCGGAGAACCGCTGTTGAGCAGCGCCGACACCTGTCCCAGCCGACCGGTCCGATACGCCATTCCGGCCATCTGGGCGACCCGTTCGCTCCGGGTCGTCACCTCGGTACGCAGCGTCCCGAGGTGGGTGGTCAGTTCCTTCTGTCGTTTGACGGAGTTGTCCAACTTGTTCTTGGCGTTGACGTAGCCCTTGCTGGCGGTCTGGAGCTGCTCGCGCAGGCTGTCGCTGCCTCCCTCGTCTGTACTGCTGCTGGGTGCCAGGGTCAGCGTGCCGGGCGCTGCGTACCCGGGTGTGGCGCCCAGGGTGGTGACGAGCGCGCCCAGGGTGAGCAGCGCGACTGCCGTGGCGGCGAGCCGGGCTGGCGCCTTCCGGGCGGATGTCGGGGCGCGCCAGACGAAGGTCGGAGACGTTCGGGTGGGTGCCGGGAACGGCATGACAGCTTCCTTCCGTCAGCCGCCGACCGGGTTAGCTGACGGGTTCGGGACGGAAGATCCCTACCGCTGACGCGGATGCACCCCTGGTACGTGGTTCCCCGGCTCGCGCGTGGCGATTAGGCGACGGCCCCCGCAGGCACCGGAGGGCGCCACCTAGCGAAGACCGGGGCCGAGCCTACCGGCAGTTCTCGACCGGGGACACGTGCGGTGTTCGGTATTGGATCCCTAATTCTCCTGTTTCGGACGGATGTAACCGGACAAAACCGGTCGGTGACACGCCGAAATTTAAGATGCGGCTAACCATCGGTGAGCCTCGCTGCCTATCGGGTGTACCTCGCTGGCTACCGGGTGAGCCTCGCTGGCTACCAGTCCGTGGGGCCACAGCCACCGGCGGCGGTCCTCGGCTCGACCTGGAGCGTCGCGTGCGAGATGTGGAAGTCCTCGCTCAGCGCCGAACGGGCAGCCGCGAGCACGGCGGCGACCTCCGCGCCGGTATCCAGGGTGAGATGCGCCGAGGCGACCTCCATACCGGAGGTGAGGGTCCAGACGTGCAGGTCGTGCACGTCGCAGACCCCGGGTACGTCGGAGAGCCGGGTCCGGACCGAGGCCACGTCGAGGTGCTCCGGAGCGGCCTGTACCAGGATGCGTACCGCAGTGCGGCCAAGACGCCAGGTGCGGGGCAGGATGAACAGCCCGACCGCCAGCGCCACGATCGGGTCGGCCCAGCGCCAGCCGGTAAAGATGATCACAACGGCGGCGACGATCACGCCGGCCGAGTTGAGCAGGTCGCCGAGGACCTCCAGATAGGCGCCGCGCAGGTTGATGCTCTCCCGAGCCCCCGCCCGGAGCAGCCAGAACGCCGCCAGGTTGGCCAGCAGTCCGAGCGTCGCCACCAGCAGCATCGGGCCGGCCGCCACCTCCGGCGGGGCGCCGAACCGTCGTACCGCCTCGACCAGCACGTAGAGGGCCACCCCGAACAGCAGTACGGCGTTGGCCAGCGCCGCCAGTACCTCCAGGCGGTACAGGCCGAAGGTCCGCTGCGGGTCGGCGACGGCCCGGCGGCCCGCCGTGATCGCGGCCAGGGCCATCCCGATCCCGAGTACGTCGGTGAACATGTGCCCCGCGTCGGAGAGCAGCGCCAGCGACCCGGTGACCAGCGCGGCGACCGCCTCGACGACCATCAGGGCGGCGAGGAGCGCGAAGGCTCCCCACAATCGTCCCAGATGCCGCTCCGCCGCGCGGGTCAGTTGCCC
>NZ_JADPUN010000325.1 GCF_015690345.1 Plantactinospora alkalitolerans
GCCCTACCTCGGACGGTTACAAGATCCTTGGCGAACTACGGTCCGCAGCGCACCACAGGTTGCCAAGAATCTTGGTCGTCCCGGGTCGTCGGTCGGCGTGGTCAGGAGCGGGGGAGCCAGTAGACGATCCGGGCGGAGAGTTCGCGAGGGTCGCTGCCCGGCAGGTCCTGTAACGCGTGCTGGAGCTGGCTGGCCAGGTAGACCAGCAGGCCGATCCGGTTGTCGCGGTAGGCGCGCAGCAGGCCGAGCCGGGCGGGTTGGCAGGGCCAGGGCGCGCCGCAGGTCCGGCATCGGAACGACGGTCGTGCGGGTGTGTGCGGGCGGAACCGCGCGTGGGGGCCGTACATCGAGGTGTCCCGGTCACCGGTACTCGGCCTGCCGGGTGCGCCCGGTCCGGTACGGGTGTCCGGCCCGGGTAGCCGTCTCCCAGACCGGGCCGCCGTTGGTGTGTCGGGCTCGGGCCGGTGGTGGTGGCGGCGGATCCGGCGGTACCCGGACGAGCGCCGGGCGGGGTGCCGGCGGTGGCCCCGGGCGGTGCGGTGCCGAGACGGTACGTGGACAGCGCCAGCGGCGACCGCAGAAACAGAAGATCCAGAGGAAGTACCAGGCACGGTAATGCCGGACGGGTAGGCGATGGCGTTTGGACATCGATCATCCTTTCTTTCCGTTCTCCTGATCGAATCTGGCTGCGGGGCCGTTCCGATGCCGAACGGAACGGCCCCGCGCGGTTCCGCCCGTCCTATTCAGACCCCGGGCGGTTCGGCTGCCTTCCACTCTGGACTGGCGTCCCCTAATCTCGAAAGGCGCGCATCGCACCCGTCATGACCTGCGCGAATGGCCTAAGCAGAAGTGGCGAACCGAGGCGAACTGTGGAGCGGATCCATTGACTTGCGGAGGGATTTATGACAGAGACACGGCAACCAATGATCGAGTTCATCATCGATGAGATCCGCCGGGCGAGAATGACCGCCGGGATGACTCAGGACCGGTTCGGCCGGGGTGCCAACTTCTCGGCCTCCCAGGTGAGTGCCGTCGAGACGGGCACCCGGGCGCTGACCCGCGAGTACGTCCGAGGGGCAGACAAGGCGCTGAAGACCGGCGGCCTCTTCGAGCGCATGGTCATCAAGCTCAAGCTCGACGGCGAGCCGTCCTGGCTCCGCGAGTGGATCGAAATCGAACGCAAGGCCGAGTCGTTTCGCTGGTTCGAGAACGCGGTAGTGCCGGGGCTGTTGCAGACCGAGCAGTACGCGCGGGCCATTTTCGCCAGCATGGGAGTGTTCACCGCCGACGAGGTGGCTGCCAGGGTCGCTGCCCGTATCGAGCGGCAGGCCGTACTTGGGAAGGAGAAGCCCCCGCAGATGACTGCGGTGCTGGACGAAGGGCTGTTGCATCGGCCCGTTGGCGGCCCTGACGTCATGCGAGAGCAGTTGTCGCACCTGGTCAACATCGCCGCGGTGATGCCGCACGTCCGAATCCAGGTCGTGCCAACCCCGGTCGGAGCTTATGGCGGCCTGACCGGACCGTTCATCGTTGCCACACTGCCCGGCGACGAGAACGTCGCCTTCCTGGACAACTATCTACGCGGGCAACTGGTACAGGACGCGGCCGACGTAATGTGGATAGCCAAGGTGTGGGAGTCCATCCGGAGCGAGGCGCTGCCGCACCACCAGTCCACCAAGCTGATATCAGAAGCGGCGGAGCGATGGAACTGACGGCAGCGGTCTGGCGCAAGAGCACTCGCAGTAACGGGGCAAGTGGCGCCTGCGTGGAGGTGGCGGACAACCTGCCGGGGGTGGTCGGGGTGCGGGACAGCAAGGATCCGACGGGTCCGGCGCTGGTCTTCGCCCCGCAGGCGTGGCGGTCGTTCGTCCGGCAGGTCCGGACGCGCTGACCGGCGGCGTCACGCCCGGTTCAGGAGCGGATCCGCTGGAGCTTCGACCAGAAGCGGGTGAAGTGCGGATCGAAGCGGGTGGGATCGGCGTCGCGGACCTCTGCCGGCGACCACCAGCGCGCCTCCCGGAACTCGCCGCTGTCCAGCGAGAGCTGCCGCTCCCGGTCGAGCCGGAGCAGGAACCACAGGCTCACGTCGGTGTGCCCGGCGTCGATCCCGACGGTACGCGTCACGGTGACGAAGACCGGCTCCGCTCCGAGCAGCCCGCTGTCGACCGGTACGCCCAACTCCTCGTAGGCCTCCCGGCGAGCCGTCTCGGCGGGGTGCTCGTCCGGGTCGACGTGCCCGCCCGGCGGTAGCCACAGCCCGGCGTTGACGTGGTCGACCAGCAGCACACCGCCGTCGGCCGGATCCACCGGCACCACGTACGAGACCAGGTGCCGGGGCGGGGTGGCCGGCTTGACCCGCCGGAACACGTCATCGGTGCTCCGCAGCCAGCGCAGCGTGTCCGACCGGTGCTCGGCCTCCACCTCGTCCGACGGCACGAGTCCGGAAACCATGTCGTACACCGCCGCGACCGAGGAACGCATCCGGGAATCATGCCAGCACGTAAAGTTCGGCCGGTGATAGCACGGTGATAGCAGGCCGAACTTTACGTGCTGAGGTGATCAGAGGACGGGGGGCGGAGTGAGTGCCAGGAGACGAGGGTGACCGTGCCGAAGATGGCGGTCGCGGCGTAGAGCACGGGGGCAGCCCGACGGCGGTACCGGGACAGCCGGATGTCCCCCAGTCACGCTCGGACGACCGGCACCGGCGGATCAGACGCGAGCTCTGCCGGGGGTACCACCGGGCGGGCCACCGTTCCTCGAACCAGCCGCCCTCAGCATCGACTGATAACATCCGCCCTCGCACGGAGCATTCACCGACTTGTCGGAACGGGGAACAGGATGGCTCGGACGTACCGGTCCGCTGGTGCGCTGCTTGCCGCCGTCGCGGTGGTCACGATGACCGGCTGCCAGCTGCCGAGCCCGGGAGGGGAGCCCGAAGGCCCGCCGGGACAGGTGGCGTTGCGGGCTGCCGCGACGGCGACGAAGGACGCCCGGACGCTGCGGGTGTCCTTCGAGGCCCGGCAGAGCGGCGGCACGCTCTTCGGTGGGACGCTCATCGGCAAGGCCGAGGTGGTGGCCCAGCGGTCAATGGTGGTTGATTGGAGCTACCGCGCCTCGGCCGGCGACACCGAGACCGCCATCAAAGGTCAACTGATCGCGGTCGACAAGGCCGTCTACATGCGCTCGTCCCAGTGGAAACCGCCAGCGGGCAAGCGTTGGTTCGCCATCAATCCCAACTGGGCGGCCACCCCGAGCAAGCCGATCGCACCCGAGTGGTTCGTGCTGGTGATGTCGCGGCTGCTCGACCCGCTCTTCCTGCTCGACCAGGGCCTACCGGAGTCGGAAAAGGTGCGGAGCACCCCGGGCCCGGCCGGTGAGGGTACGGGCGAGACCTACCGGACGGATTATTGGTATCTGGATCTCGACGGCGTCGGGCCGGAGGTCAAGGGCTGGGGCCGACAGATGGGCGCGAGCGTGTTGGACGTGGTCATGCGGCTGACGAAGGACCGCCATCCGGATCGGCTGAAGGTCAGCAGCTCGGCCGGGGTGATGCTTTTCGACCTGGAGGCCACCTTCGACGGCTACGGCACCCCAACCGAGGTGACTGCGCCGGCCCCGGCCGAGGTGGAGAAGCGCTGAGTCCAGGCACCGCTGGACCTCGGCCGGAGCGCACCGGCCGGGGTGTTCCGGCAGGGACCTCGGCGCGGGTAGGTCGGTCATGACCGGAGTGCGCGCCAGGACGAGAGGGTGACCACGGCGAAGACGGCGGCCGCCGCGTACAGCACCGGGGGTAGTCCGGCGGCAGAACCGAGGAACCCGGCTCCCACCGCACCGACCGGGGCGGCCAGCAGGCCTGCCGTACGCTGCGCACTGCCGACCCGTCCGAGCATCTCGGCGGGCACGTTGCGCTGGCCGTACGCCGACGAGAGCGCGTTCCAGCTCGCGGTGCCGGCGGAGAAGACGGCGAGCGCGATGGCGCCCGGCACCGGATGACGGGCGACCGCCAGCGTGGCGACCGCCAGCGTCTCAGCCACCAGCACCCAGCGCAGGCCGGGCAGTGTGCCGAGCCGGGCGGCGATCCGGCCCGAGAGCAGCCCACCACCCAGCGCGCCGAACAGCGCCGCCGACATGAAGAGTCCGTAGCCGGTGGTGGGGACCTTCAGCACGTCCAGCGCGTACAGCACGATGACCGCGATCAGGCCGCTGATGGCGATGTTGGTGACCATGCTCAGGAGGGTGATCCGCCGCAGCGTCCGGTCGCGCCAGATCCAGCGCAACCCGTCACCGGCCGCGCGCCAGGCGACACGTCGGCGAGCCGTCGCGGAGTCAGGCGTGCGGGAGGCCGGCGGCCGGAGCGAGCCCACCGTCGGCCGGAGGGTCAGGGCCAGCAGCGCGGCGACGGCGAACGTGACGGCGTCGACGGCGAAGGGCACGGCGGCCCCGACCGCGAAGAGGACTCCGGCGAGCGGGGCACCGACGAGTCCACCGGCTACCGCCGTACCCGCCTGTAGCCGGCCGTTGGCGACGGCCAGCCGGTCCGCCGGCACGAGGGCGGGCAGCATCGCGAACGCGGCGGCGTCGAAGAGAGTGCCGAGGGCGGCGAGCAGGAAGGCGCAGCCGGCCAGCACGGCGACGTGTACCTCGCTGGTGGCGACCAGCAGCGCGAATCCGCCGACGAGGGCGGCCCGGAGAGCGTCCGAGGCGGCCATCGTCCGTCGCCGGTCCCAGCGGTCCGCGTACACCCCGCCGAGCAGGCCGAAGAGGAGTGGCGGCAGTTGGCCCGCGACCACCACCGCCGCGATGGCACGCGGATCGCGGGTGACCGACGCGGCGAGCAGGGCCAGTGCCGGGTTGCGCAGCGCGTCGCCGAGCCGGGAGACCACCGCCGCTGTCCACAGTCGACCGAATACGCCGCCGAGCATCGCGACGCCCGGCCGCCCGTCGCCCCCGTCGGTCGGGGCCCTCCGTCCGTCGCCCCCGTCCGTCGGGGCCCTCCGCCCGTCGCCCCCGTCCGCCGGCATCGAGATCGTCGTATCGGTCATGGCTCCTGCCGTCCTCGCAAGCTGTTAGGAGGGGACCCTTCTTCTACAGAAAGCGATAAGAGGGGGCCCTTCCTTACTGATCGGGTCGGGACATCGGACGGCCGACGATGCCGCCTCGACCGGGTCGAGGGTCAAGTGACCCGTGGCGTCCGGGGCGTTCCGCGCCGCCACGATGGGCCGCCCGGGGGGCATGAAAGGAGGAGGCGGAGCGTCAGTCCGGACCGGTACGGTGGGCGCCGGCATCGGCCGGGGCCACCAGGGACATCCCGGTGTCGGACGGAGTGAAGAATCGTGGACCGGACCTTCCAGGTCGACCTGCGCGGCGTGGTCGACCTGCTCAGTCACCATCTCTACGGCAGTCCCCGGGTCTACGTCCGGGAGCTGTTGCAGAACGCGGCGGACGCGGTCACCGCCCGTCGGGCCACCGATCCTGGGGCACCGGCCGTGGTCCGGATCGAGCCGCCCGAGCTGACCGGAGATGGCACGCTGCGGGTGCACGACACCGGCATCGGTCTGACCGAAGCCCAGGTGCACGAACTGCTCGCCACCATCGGACGCAGTTCGAAGCGGGACGAACTGGGCTTCGCCCGGCACGAGTTCCTCGGCCAGTTCGGTATCGGCCTGCTCTCCTGCTTCATGGTCGCCGACGAGGTCCGGGTGCAGACCCGGCACGGGAACGCGCCGACCGTGGCATGGACCGGCTACGCCGACGGCCGCTACCGGGTCGAGTTGGCCGCCGAGGGTGCGGCGCGGGACGAGATCGGTACGACGGTGACCCTGGTTCCGCGCCGGGACGCCGACCAGTGGTTCGTCCAGTCGACGGTGACGGAGCTGGCCGGCCTGTTCGGTTCGCTGCTGCCGATCCAGGTCTTCGTCGGCGGGATCGAAACCACCACGGGTCCGCCGCCGTGGTCGGCGCCCGCCGGCACCTCCGCCGCCGCCCGTCGGGACCGGCTCGTCCGGTACGCCCGCGACGTCCTCGGCTTCACCCCGTTCGACGTCGTACCGCTGTCGGTGCCGGAGGCCGGGCTGACGGGTGCGGCCTTCGTGCTGCCCGCACCGGTGAATCCGGCGGCCCGTGCCGGGCACCGGGTCTACCTGAAGCGGATGCTGCTCACCGAGGGCGCCGAGGGACTGTTGCCGGACTGGGCGTTCTTCGCCCGCTGCGTCGTCGACTCCGGCGAGCTGCGGCCGACCGCCAGCCGGGAGGCGCTGTACGAGGACAGTCTGCTCGAAAGCACCCGCGAGGCGCTCGGCGACCAGCTCCGTGGCTGGCTGGTGCGGCTGGCCGGCGGTGATCCTCGGCGGCTCGCCGACTTCCTCCAGGTGCACCACCTCGGGGTGAAGGCGTTGGCGTTGCACGACGACGAGATGCTCCGGCTGGTCGAGCGCTGGTGGCCGATGGAGACCAACACCGGGCGGACGACGCTCGCGGAGTTCCGCGAGCGGCACGGCCTGATCCGGTACGCGGCCACCATCGACGAGTTCCGTCAGCTCGCCGCGGTGGCGGCGGCACAGGATCTGGCGGTGGTCAACGCCGGTTACACCTACGACACCGAGATCATCGAGCGGCTGCCGTCGGTGGACCGCTCGGTGCTGGTCGAGCGGCTGGAGCCGAACGACCTGACGACCCGCTTCGAAGTCCTCGATCCCGGTGTGGAGCTGGCCGTCCGACCGTTCCTGAGCGCGGCGCAGCGGGCGCTGGACCGGTTGGGCTGTGAGGTGGTGCTGCGGTCGTACGCCCCGGCGTCGCTGCCGGCCCTCTATCTGGTGAGCCGTTCGGCGGCGTTCCACGAGCAGTTGCAGTCGACCCGGGAGCGGGCCGACGAGACGTGGGCCGGGGTACTCGACGCGCTCGCCGCGTCCGGCCCACCGGAGCGCCCGCAGCTGGTGCTCAACCACCGCAATCCGCTGGTCCGCCGGATCACCGCGCTCGGCGATCCGGAACTGGTCGGTCTCGCCGTGGAGGCCCTGTACGGCCAGGCGTTGCTGCTCGGCTACCACCCGATCCGGCCGGCCGACGCGGCCCTGCTCAACAGTTCGTTTCTCGGTCTGCTCGGGCGGGCCGTGCCGGGGCAGGAGTGAGCACAGTGGAAAATGACAACAGGGACATCTGGCGGGCGCTGCACCGGGTCACCGAGATGCCGTACGGCGCGGGTCAGATCGCCGCGGTCGAGCAGCTGATTCGGCAGGCGGACGCGGAGGGCGACGACGAGTTCGCCTTCGTGGCCCGGGTGGTCGGCACCGACAGTTACGTGTTCGGCGGGGAGCCGGGGCGCTCGTTCGTCACCTTCTCCTGGTGCCTGGCCGACTTCGACGGGCCGCCGAAGCCGTACCACCAGCGGAACGAGCACAACCTCCTCCGGCAGTTCAAATACATGATCAACAGCCTGTTGAACTTTCCCGAGGTGCCGCTGGACCGGACGTACGCGGTGCTGGACGACATGGAGCGGCGGTACCGGGACGGCGGTCACGGTCTCCAGGCCGTCTACAAGCGACGGCATCGGGTCGCCCGGCACCTGGGTGCGATGGACGAGGCCGAGCAGTGGTACCGGCGGTGGCTCACCACTCCACGGAACCAGCTCTCCGACTGCGCCGGCTGCGATCCGTCCTCCCAGATCGACTACCTCGCGTCGATGGGGCGCCACGAGGAGGCGGTCGCGCTCGCGGAGCCGGTGCTGACCGGCAGACTCGGCTGCGCGATGCAACCCCAGACGGTGCTCACCACCCTGCTGCGGTCGTACCTGCACACGGGACGGCGGACGGAGGCGCGGGAGGCGCATCTGCGGGCGTACCGCCGGCATCGGAGCAACGTGGCCGATCTGCGGGACATCGGCGAGCACGTGACGTTCTGCGCGTTGACCGGCAACGAGCCGCGCGGCCTGGAGCTGGTGGAGCGGCACCTGGGGTGGCTGGACCGTCCCCCGTCCCCGGGTGCCGCGATGGATTTCGCCGCCGGAGCGGCGCTGCTGCTCGGACGGTTGGCGGCGGCCGGACACGGGTCGTTGACCGTGCACCGGCCGGCGTACGGGGACCGGCCGGTGGCCGAGGTGCCGGTGACGGTGCTGGCGGAAGAGCTGACCACGACGGCGTACGACCTGGCGGCCCGGTTCGATGCCCGGAACGGCACGTCGACCCAGTCGCGGTTGGTGGCCGATCATCTGTCGTTGGAGCCGATCGGCGACTATCTGCCGTTGTCCGCCACGGCGGCACGCCAGGCCGCCGGCCCTGTCGGGCCCACCGCCGCGTCCGCCCAGGCGGAACCGGTCTCTCCTCCGGCGGCGACCTCCGCGCCTGTGGAGTCGGCGGCCTCCGCGCCTGCGCAGTTGGCGGCCTCCGAGGCTGCGCAGTTGGCGGTCCCCGACCGGGGAACGACGGCGCCGGACCTGCCGGTCGACGTCCCCCCGATCCGGCTGCTCGAACTGATCGAGGAGCGGTGGCTGCGTTCCCGGCGGGACGATCACCTGGCGAGCGCGCTGCGGACGTTCGACGAACGGTTCGACCACGCCTTCCTGGAGCCGTCGGTGCTGGCCCGGCGGGCCGAGCTGCGGGCCCTGCACCGGCAGACGGTCGACGATCCCGCTGGTGCGGTGACGGCGAGTCGGGAGGCGATCGCGCTGCACCGCCAGGTTCCGGATCCGGTCCGGGAGCAGATCGTGGCGGGACGGTTGGGCGTGCTGCTGGCGCTGGCGGACGATCCGGCCGAGGGACTGTCGTTGGCGCAGGGTTCGGCCGACTATCTGGCCGAACACGGCGACGCCGGTGCCCGGGCCGGCGGGTACGACCGGCTGTCGGTCGTTCTGTTCAAAGTGGAGCGTACGACCGAGGCGCTGGAGGTGGCGGATCGGGCCGAGGTCGAGGCTGCTGGTGCCGGGGACCGCCATCTGCTGGCGCGGATCGCGCTGCGCCGGACCCGTTTCCTGGACCTGCTCGGTCGGCGGGTCGAGGCCAACGAGGCGGCCCGGCAGGCCCGGGATCTGCTCCTCGAACTCGGCGGACCGGCGGACTACCTCGCCACGGCCTGCCTTCGCTACGCGGACTCGATCGAGGAGCCGGCCGAGGCGATTGCGGCCTGGGACGAGGCGGTACGGACGGCGACGGACGAGACGGTGTTGCAGGCCCGCAGTCTTCGGGCCCGGGCCCTGCTACTGGTCGACCGGCCGGCCGAGGCGGTCGACGATCTCGTGGAGGCGGTCGCCCTCAGCGTGCAGTACCGGATCGCGGACGGCGCGGCCCACCTGCGCTGGAAGCTGGCGGAGGCGTACCAGCAGGCCGGCATGTTGACCGAGGCGGCCGAGGCGGCCGAGGAGGCGATCGGTGAGCTGAAGCGGCTCGGCCGGCAGGCCGACGCGGACCGCTGTCGGCATCTGCTCGCCGCCGTCTACGCCACGCTCCACGAGTACGACCTGGCCCTGGCCCTGCTCGACGAACTAGCCAGCAACCTGGACAGCCCGGACAATCTCCTCTGGCGGGGGCGGGTGCTGGAGGAAGCCGGCGACCTGCTCTACCGGCAGGACCGGGACGGTCTCGCGGCGCAGCGGTTCGCGGCGGCGGCGACGGTGTACCGGCTCGCGGAGCGGGGCATCGACGAACTGCGTACCCGACGCCGCGAGATTTCCGCCCAGCTCTGGGCGGCGGATCCGGACGCGGCGGTGGCGGCGCTCGACCGTGCGGACCGGGTGGCGGCGGCACTGGCCCCACCGGACGTCGCGCCCACCACCCCGACGGCCGGTGCGGCGGTGCCGCTCGGCGAGCCGGCGGAGAACGGGGTTCCGGCCGCTGCCGCACTCCGACGGGAGCGGGCGCTGCTGGCCGAGACGGCGGCCCGCGCACTGCTCGCCGTCGATCGGCCGGAGGAGGCGTTGGGGCGACTGTCCGGCGTCGCCGACAACCTCCGGTCGACGGGGGCGCCCGGTGATGCGCAGCATGTCGACCTGCTCACCGGCGAACTGCTGGTCCGGTTGGATCGGCCGGCGGAGGCGGAGCCGGTGCTGCGGACGATGCTCGATGCCGTGGTCGAGCGCCCCGACCTGGCAGCCCGGGCTGCTTGGTGGCTCGCCGAGGCGTTGGCCGCGCTCGGCCGGACCGGGGAGGCCGCCGCGCTGCGCGCGAAGTTCGACATCGACTCCGACGGGTGACCGTCTGATAGCTGTCAGCTCCGATTTCCGTTCCGGGACGCGGCTGCGGCGGGGCGGGCCGGGTGAGCCGGCGGACGCTGCGGGGAAAGGGGCGGGTGGCCGGCGGTTGACA
>NZ_JADPUN010000292.1 GCF_015690345.1 Plantactinospora alkalitolerans
GGGGGGCGGTTCGCGCGGTGGGCGATGGACGTACGCCCGCTGCGGGTGCCGGCGTACCGGCGGCTGTGGGTCGGCAACGGCGTCTCGATGTTCGGCTTCCAACTCACCGCCGTCGCCGTACCGGTGGAGATGTTCGCGCTGACCGACGAGTCGCTCTGGGTCGGCCTGCTGGGCATCGCCGGGTTCGTCCCGCTTGTGGTGTTCGGCCTCTGGGGCGGAGCCATCGCGGACGCGATCGACCGTCGCCGGCTACTGCTGGCAAGTTCCACCCTGATGTGGATGTCGACCCTCGGGCTGCTGCTCCAGGCGGTGTTCCGGGTCGGTAGCCCGGTGCTGCTGCTGGGGCTGGTCGTGGTGCAGACGACCGCGTTCGCGATCAGTTCACCGGCCCGGCAGGCGATCATCGCGCGGCTGGTGCCCACCCCGCTGGTACCGGCCGCGAACACGCTGGGTTACACCACCTCGACCGCCGGTGGTGTGCTCGGGCCTCTCGCCGCGGGCCTGGTCTTCTCGGTCGGATCGGTCGAGGCGATGCTGCCGGTGGCGTACGGGGTGGACGCGGTGCTCTTCACGGTGTCGTTGTGGGCGACCTACCGGCTGCCCGCGATGCCGCCACTGGACGACGGAAGCGGTGCTCCCCGCCGGGCCGGCCTGGCCAGCGTGGTCGACGGATTCCGATACCTCGCCACCACGCCGGTGCTGTTGCTCTCGTTCGCCGTCGACATCATCGCGATGGTCCTGGCCATGCCCCGGACGCTCTTTCCGGAGGTGGCCGAGGAGCGGTTCGGCGGCGGTGCGGCGGTCGGGTGGCTGTTCAGTGCGATCGCGATCGGATCCCTGCTGGGCGGGCTCACCTCGGGCTGGATGAGCCGGGTCCGCCGGCAGGGCGTGGCCCTGGTGGTCGCGGTGGTCGGCTGGGGCCTGGCGATCGCGGCCGCCGGTCTGGCCCGACAACTCTGGCTGGTGGTCGGGCTGCTCGCCCTGGCCGGGGCGGCCGACCTGGTGAGCGCGGTCTTCCGGCAGTCGATGTTGCAGGTCTACGCGCCGGACCGGATGCGGGGTCGGTTGCAGGGCGTGAACATCATGGTGGTGGCGGGCGGGCCACGCCTGGGTGACCTGCGGGCCGGTATGACCGCCGCCGCGTTCGGAGTCGGGTTCGCCTGGGTGGGCGGCGGCGTGGCTGCGGCGGTTCTCGCCGTGCTGCTCGTGCTCGTCTTCCCGGCTCTGCTGCGCTACCGGGCGCCGAACCCGGGCGAGAAGCCGGACTCCGGCTCCGCCTCCGGATCCGGCGGAGGCTCTGACAAAGGACCGGGCGGAGGCTCTGACAAAGGACCGGGCGGAGGATCGGGCGACGGCCCGGCTCCGAGGGTCGGGACGGGGACGGTCGGCTCGGCTCCGGGGGCGTGACGGGGACAGTCGGACCGGCTCCGGGAGCCGCGGCGAGGCCGGCCGGGGCGGCCGGGACGGGGTCGGTGGCCAGGGCTGGTTCCGGCGCGGCGCCCGGTCAGCCGGGCGGCGCGTCCGGGTAACGGCTATGGTCCCGGCATGGACAACGTCAAGACGGCGACCCGGCCGCTTTCCGGTGCACAGTGGACGATATCGGCCGGCGGCCAGGAGGCCGTGGTGGTCGAGGTCGGTGGAGGGCTTCGGGCGTACCGGGCGGATGGCGTCGACTACGTCGACGGGTACGGGGAGGACGAACTTGCGGCCGGGAGCGCCGGCCAGGTGCTGGCTCCCTGGCCGAACCGGATCCGCGACGGCCAGTACACCTTCGCCGGGCAGGCGTTGCAACTGTCGTTGACGGAGCCCGACCGGCACACCGCGATCCACGGCCTGGTCAACTGGCTGCCGTGGCGACTCGTCTCCCAGCAGCCGGATGCGGTCGTGGTGCAGTGCGAGATGCCCGCGCAGGTCGGGTATCCGTGGCCGCTGGTGCTTCAGACCGAGTGGCGGATCGGTGCGGACGGGCTGCGGGCGCACCACCAGGTCACAAACGTCGGCCGCGCGGAGTGCCCGTTCGGCTTCTCGGTGCACCCGTACCTGCGACTGCCCGGGGTGGCCGTGGACGACCTGCTGCTGCGGGTGCCGGGTCGTAGCCGGTTGCTGCTGGACGGCCGGTTGTTGCCGATCGGGGCGGCGAAGGTGACCGGCGGTGAGTACGACTACACCGAGCCGCGCCGGATCGGGGCGGCCGTCCTCGACCTCGCCTTCGGGGACCTGGACCCCGCATTGGTCGACGAGCGGGGATCCTCGGTCACGCTGGCCAGCCCTGATTCCACGGCTGCGGTGAGCATCTGGGCCGATCCGTCGTTCGGCTGGTGGCAGGTGTTCACCGGGGACACCCTGACCGGTGACCGGCACCGGCGTTCGGTGGCGGTGGAGCCGATGACCTGCCCGCCGGACGCGTTCCGTTCCGGCCGGGACGTGATCGTGCTCGAACCGGGACAGACCTGGCAGGGCACCTGGGGCATCCGCCCCGGCGCCTGAGTCCGGGGGAGGCACCCGATGGAGTTCTCGAAGGTCGTCCGGCGGCGGCGGATGGTGCGCAACTACGACCCGGACCGGCCGGTCCCGGCGGAGTTGGTGGACCGGCTGCTGGACCATGCGGTTCGGGCCCCGTCCGCCGGTTTCGCACAGGGCTGGGCCTTTCTGGTGCTGGAGGAGGCCGCGGACCGGGAGCGGTTCTGGGCCGCGGCCAGTCCGGCCGCCGGTCGCAGCGATCCGGCGACGGGCGTCGCGAGCCGTTGGCTCACCGGGATGCGCCGGGCACCGCTGATCGTGGTTCCGCACGCCAACCGCTCGGCCTACCTGGACCGGTACGCCGAGCCGGACAAGGGCTGGACCGACCGCGACGAGAACCGCTGGCCGGTGCCGTACTGGTACGTCGACAGCGGCTTCGCGGCCCTGCTGATGCTGCTGACAGCCGTGGACGAGGGGTTGGGCGCCTGCTTCTTCGGGATCCCGCCAGAGCGGACCGGGTCGTTCCGCGACGCGTTCGGGGTGCCGGGCGAGTTCATGCCGATCGGTGCGCTCACCATCGGTTACCCGGCCCCCGACCATCGGTCACCGTCACTGCGTCGTGGTCGTCGACCGGTCGAACAGGTCGTGCACCGGGGTCGGTGGAGCTGACAACCTGACCGGCGCCGGTCAGGTTGCTCCCGGAGGTAGTAACGAAACTGACATCCGCGGACAAACCAAGAGGTCGTCGGAGGTCGCTAGGCTGACGGACGTCATTGGTACGGTGCGGTTGCAGGGGTGGCATGCCGCCGGGGGCAGCAAAGCAAGGAGTCAGGCCAGCACGGCCATGGGGAGGGGAGCGTGCCGTCGTGATCTTCAAAGCGGTTCGGGACGGGCGTCCCTACCCGGACCACGGGCTCACGTTGAAGCAGTGGGCAGAGATCCCGCCACGTCCGCTGCGTCTCGACCAGCTCATCACCACCAAGCGGGAACTGGCGCTGGACAAGCTGCTCGCCGAGGACTCCACCTTCTACGGCGACCTCTTCCCGCACGTGGTGCAGTGGAGCGGCGGCCTCTACCTGGAGGACGGACTGCACCGCGCGCTCCGCGCCGCCCTGCAACAGCGAAACCAGATCCACGCCCGGGTCCTGCTGCTGCCGCCGTCCTGAGCCGACGGGCGCGCGATGACCAGCCGTTAGGGTGGCGGTCATGAGCGAGCGGAGTGCCGGCACGAGCGAACGGATCGCGCGAACCGGTCAGGACCGGACGGCACCGTTGGACCTGCTCGACCTCGACGGTTCGCTCGCGGAGGAGGACCGGCAGATCCGCGCCGTCGTGGCCGGGCTGGTGACGACCCGGGTACGGCCGTACGTCGCCCGCTGGTACGAACTCGGCGAGGCCCCGATCCGGGATCTGGCCGTCGAGTTCGGCAGGGTCGGCCTGCTCGGTATGCACCTGACCGGTTACGGCTGCGCCGGCGCCTCGGCGGTCGCGTACGGGTTGGCCTGCCTGGAACTGGAGGCGGGCGACTCGGGCGTACGGTCGCTGGTGTCGGTGCAGGGCTCGCTGGCCATGTACGCCATCTGGCGGTACGGCTCCGAGGAGCAGAAGCAGCACTGGCTGCCTTCGATGGCGTCCGGCGAGACGATCGGCTGCTTCGGGTTGACCGAGCCGGACCACGGCTCCGACCCGGCCTCGATGGCCACCCGGGCCCGGCGGGACGGCACCGACTGGGTACTCGACGGCGGCAAGATGTGGATCACCAATGCTCCCGTCGCCGATGTCGCGGTGATCTGGGCCCGGACCGACGGGGGCGTACGCGGCTTCGTCGTACCCATGGGGACACCCGGCGTGACGGCTCGGGAGATCCGGCACAAGATGTCGCTACGGGCCTCCTCCACCGGGGAGATCGTGCTCGACGAGGTCCGGTTGCCGGCGGACGCCCTGTTGCCGACGGCGACCGGTCTGAAGGCTCCGCTCTCCTGTCTCACCGAGGCGCGGTACGGCATCGTCTGGGGTGCGCTGGGCGCGGCCCGGGACTGCCTGCACACCGCGCTCGACTACGCCACCGGCCGGGAGCAGTTCGGCCGGCCGATCGCCGGTTTCCAACTCACCCAGGCGAAGCTGGCCGACATGGCGGTCGAGTTGCAGAAGGGCTACCTGCTGGCTCTGCACCTGGGCCGGCTGGCCGACGCGGGCACGTTGCGCCCGGAACAGGTCAGCGTCGGCAAGTTGAACAACGTCCGGGAGGCGATCGAGATCGCCCGGCAGTGCCGGACGATTCTGGGCGCCAACGGGATCAGCGGCGAGTATCCGGTGCTGCGGCACGCCAACAACCTGGAGAGTGTGCTGACGTACGAGGGCACCTCGGAGATCCACCAGTTGGTGATCGGGCAGCGGTTGACCGGCCTGGCCGCGTTCGGCGGATAGCGACGGCACCGACGGTCAGGTGACCTTCCTGGCGGACCGGATGGCGGTGGCCAGCGTCTCCAGGGCGGCGGCGCTGGCCGCGTACGAGAAGAGCGGTTCGCTGTTCCAGCCGACGATCTGGTTCGCCTTGACCGCCGGCAACTGACCCCAGGTCGGCTTGCCCGTCAGGTCCTTCGGTTGCAGCGTGGAACTGCGGTTGTCCAGCAGCAGGAGGTCGGCGGGGTACTTGTCGGCGTTCTCCCAGCTCAGGCTCTCGAAATAGCCGAGGTCGTCCACCTTGTCCGGCACGATGATGTCGAGGCCGAGCTGCTTGTAGTAGAGGATGTCCGCGTTGACGCCGGGGTTCGAGGCGTAGAAGAGGTCGGCGGCGGCCGAGCAGGCGAGCACCTTCAGACCCGGGTTGGCTCGGGCGGCCTGCCGGATTTCCTCGGCGGCCTTCTCGAACCGGGTCTTCGCCTCGGTCACGGATGCCTTGTTCAGGTCGGCGCCGAGTGCGGCGGCGAGCTGGGCGTGCCGGTCGATCACCTTGTCCAGCGGTGCGCGGGAGGCGACCAGGGCGACGGTGGGTGCCAGTGGCGTGATCTTGTCTTTGCTCTCGTCCGGCACGTACCAGAGGGAGTTCTTCTCGTACTCGTGCGTGACAAGCAGTTCGGGCTTGAGTGCGACGTACTTCTCGATGTTGAACTCGCCCCAGGTGTTGCCGATCACCTCGACCTTGCCGACGTCCAGGTTGCCGGCCTGGACGTCGGGACGGCCGTCGGCCAGCCTGGTCGGGCCGAAGACGCCGACGAGCTGGTCGGTGACGCCGAAGTCGTACAGCGCGGCGGCGGTGCCGACGAACGCGACGACCCGTTGCGGGCGGCCGGTCGCGGACGCCGTCTGGCCGCGGTCGTCGGTGAAGCTCCAGGCGCCGTCGCCGGCCGGGCCGCCCGCCGAATCGTCCTGCCCGCAGGCGCTGAGCAGGGCGCCGAGGCCGAGTACGCCGGCCGCGCCGAGCAGGTTCCGGCGGGTGAGGTGACGGTGCTGGGGCATGGCGTGGGACTCCTCGACTGATGCGCGGACGAGTGTTGACCGACCGGATCGACGTCGAGCGGCAGGTCTTACGGACGCATAGGTTAGCCTGTCCTAAGTTCTCGTTGTCAAGCCGCCTGGTACCCGCCAGGCGGACCCGGAAGAGGCGCCTCCACCAGCCGAATCCCGCAGAGCGTGGGCGGCACGCCGGGATTAGAGCCACCGGCCAGGGGTAGCCCGTCCCGTGGGAAACGCCGCCATCGCCGACTATGGCCTGCTCGCCGACGGGCGCAGCGCGGCATTGGTCGACCGGAGGGGCTCGATCGACTGGTGGTGCCCGGAGCGGTTCGACGCGCCCTCGGTGTTCTGCCGGTTGCTGGACTCCAACGGCGGGCACTGGTCCATCCAGCCGACGGACGATTTCGAGACCCGGCGCGAATACCTGTCCGACTCGCTCGTGCTGCGTACGGTCTTCACCACCGCGTACGGCGAGGCGTCGGTGACCGACGGACTCGTCCTGGAGCCCGGTTCCCGGGGACATCTCATCGGCCGGCGGTCGCCCGGAGTACTGGTCCGGGTGGTGGAGGGCGGCTCGGGCACGGTCGCGATGGCGATGTCCTACTACCCCCGGCTCGAGTACGGCAGCCGCACCGCCTACCTCGTCTGGCGGGACGGAACACTCGTCGCGACGGCGGGGCCGACCACCCTGACGATGACCACACCGGTACCACTGACCTGCTCCGACGTCGAGGCGACCGCCCGGTTCACGGTCGGTCCGGGAGAGCGGAAGGTCTTCGTCCTCGCGCACCGGCCGACGTACCACGAGGGGTCACCGGCCGGACTCGACGCCCGGGACCCGCTCGGCGACACGGTCGAGGGCTGGCGGTCCTGGGCGAACCTGCACAGCTACCCGGGGTGCTATCCGGAACTGGTCCGGCAGAACGCCCTGGTGTTGCAGGGACTCACGTACCAGCCGAGCGGCGCCGTCGTCGCCGCGGTGACCACCTCCCTACCGGAACGGATCGGCGGGGACTGCAACTACGACTACCGGTACGCCTGGCTGCGCGACTTCAGCCTGACGCTACGGGCGCTCTGGGTCGCGGCCTGCCCCGACGAGGCGAACCGGCTGTTCGGCTGGGTGGCCTCGGCGGTCGGGCAGGTCGGCGATGAGCCGGTGCCGATCATGTTCGGGGTCGAGGGCGAACGGGACCTGACCGAGCGACGGATCGAGACGCTGCGCGGCTACGCGGACAGCCTGCCGGTCCGGGTCGGGAACGAGGCGTGGCGCCAGCGCCAGCTCGACGTACTCGGTGAGGTGTTGGACGCGGCCTGGCAGCTGCGGGACTACCTCGACCCGATGCCTCCGGAGGTACGCGACCTGCTGCGTTCCCTCGCCGACCAGGCGGCGACGAGTTGGCGGGATCCGGACGCCGGGATGTGGGAGTCCCGGGATGCTGACCGGCACTACCTGTCGTCCAAGGTCCTCTGCTGGGCCGCCCTGGATCGGGCGATACTCTTCGGCGACCGGCTCGGGGACGCCGCGGACCTGGCCCGCTGGGCGGCGGCCCGCGACGAGGCCCGGAAGACGATCCTGCGGGACGGCTGGAACGCCGAGGTCGGTGCCTACACCGGCGCCTTCGGCTCCGACAAACTCGACGCCAGCGTCCTGGTGATGCCGATCGTCGGGATCCTGCCGGCCACCGACGAGCGGATGCGGGCCACCATCGCGCTCATCGAGGAACGGCTGTCCGACGGTGGGCTGCTCCGGCGCTGGGACACCGATCCGGCGACCTTCACGCTCTGCTCGTTCTGGCTGGTGCGCTGCCTCGTCCTGGCCGGCGAGCGGGACCGGGCCGCCGCGATGTTCGAACGGATCGCCGGCACCGCGAACGACCTGGGGCTGTTCGCCGAGCAGTTCGATCCGGCCACCGGCGCGCACCTCGGCAACTTTCCGCAGGCGTTCTCCCACATCGGACTCGTCATCGCCGCGTGGGACCTCACCGCCGCGCCCGACGCGGTACTGAACGAAGGAGAATCCTGATGACTGGACGTCTCTCCGGCAGGACTGCGCTGATCACCGGCTCGGATTCCGGGATCGGGCAGGCCACCGCGATCGAGTTCGGCAAGGAGGGCGCCGACGTGGTCGTGCACTACCTGCACGACCACGACGGCGCCCAGCACACCCGGGAACAGGTGGAGCGGGCCGGTCGGCGGGCGGTCGTCGTACAGGGGGACATCAGCGACGAGGACCAGGTGGCGGCGATGTTCGACCGTGCGCTGGAGTTCGGCGACCTCGACGTGCTGATCAACGATGCCGGCGTCGACGCCTCCGGCATTCCCGTGGTCGACCTGGACACCGAGACCTGGGACCGTGCGATCCGGGTGAACGTGTACGGCGCCTTCTTCTGCTCCCGGCGGTTCGCCCAGCACCGCCGGGACCAGGGCGGCAAGGGGAAGATCATCAACATCACCTCGGTGCACCAGGAGGTGGCCCGGGCCGGCGGATCCGACTACGACGCCAGCAAGGGAGCACTGCTCAACCTCTCCAAGAGCATGGCCCTGGAACTCGCGCCGCTCGGCATCAACGTCAACAACATCGGGCCCGGCATGGTGCTCACGCCGTTCAACCAGAAGGCCATCGACGACCCGAAGTACCTGGAGGAACAGGTCCAGAGCATCCCGTTCCGTCGCGCCGCCGAACCGGTCGAGATCGGTCGGGTGGCGGTGTTCCTGGCCAGCTCCGACGCCGACTACGTCACCGGGTCGACCTATTTCATCGACGGTGGGCTGATGCAGAACCAGGGTCAGGGCGCCTGACCGCCGCCAACCGCCCGAGCCACGCCGCGCGGACCGTCCCGGAGGGACGAAAGACTGGAGAGTCCCGGAGCGACGAGGACAGGAGAGTTCCGTGACCGACTATCCACACACGATCGTTCCGGTCGACCACGTCGAGCCGGCGGCCCGCCGGATTCGCGCCGTCCTCAACGGCGAGTGGGTGCTGGACACCACGAACGCCTGGTATGTCTGGGAGTGGCCGCACTATCCGCATTACTACATCCCGTTCGCCGACGTGCGCCAGGAGATGCTGGTCGACGAGCACGACATCGAGGAGTACAGCCGTGGGGCGGCCCGCCAGTACGGGCTCCGGGTCGGCGACACCTACCGCCCGGGTGTCGTCCGGGTGCACACCGAGAAGTCCATCGAGGGACTGCCGGACATGGTGCGCTTCGAGTGGGACGCCCTCGACGCCTGGTTCGAGGAGGACGAGGAGGTCTTCGTCCATCCCCGCGACCCGTACACCAGGGTGGAGGCGTTGCGTTCGACCCGGCACGTGCGGGTCGAACTCGACGGCACCCTGCTTGCCGAGACCTCGTCACCCGTGCTGGTGTTCGAGACCGGGGTGCCGGTCCGCTACTACCTCAACCGCACCGAGGTGGATCTCGGCCGGCTGATCCCCACGGACACCATCACGGCCTGCCCGTACAAGGGGAGGACCAGCAACTACTGGTCGGTCCGGGCCGACGGCACCACCCACGAGGACGTCGCCTGGGCGTACGACTTTCCCAGTCACGTGTTGCAGCCCATCGCCGGAATGGTGTGCTTCTTCAACGAGCGGACCGACCTGTTCGTCGACGACGAGCGGCTGGCCCGGCCGCAGACCCGCTGGTCGAGGTAGGCCGGGTCCCCGTTGCCCGAGGAGTGGCTGGGCCGCGTCGTCCAGATACTGGTCGTCATCGTCGAGGCGGTGGGGGCGGCGGTGATCTTCATCGGGGCGGTCTGGACGGCCGCCCGGTTCGTGCTGACCGGGATCCGGCACCGCTCCGCCGCCGTCTTCACCCCGATCCGGCTGTCGCTGGGCCGGTTTCTCACCCTGGGGCTGGAGTTCCAACTCGCCGCGGACATCTTGCGTACCGCCGTGTCGCCGAGCTTCGGGCAACTCGGCCGGCTGGCCGCGATCGCCACGATCCGGACCGCGCTCAACTACTTCCTCGGCCGGGAGGTCCGTTCGGAACAGCGGCAACTCGGCGACGCGGCGGCCGATCGGCAGCCCGGCAACGCGGCGGTCGATCGACAGCCCGGCGACCCGGCGGGCCGCCGGTGAAACCCCTGGGCACCCTGCTCACCGCCCTGGCGCTGGGATCGGCGGCCATGACGCTGCTCACGACCGGCTCATGGCGGGCGGCGATCCGGCTGCTGCTGGACCTGCTGACCGCCGCCGGCCTGATCCGGCTCGCCGCCGCGCAGAGCTGGACCGATCTTGCC
>NZ_JADPUN010000327.1 GCF_015690345.1 Plantactinospora alkalitolerans
ATCATGTCGTCGATCTTCACGTACAGTGCGGTCAAGAGGGTGTCCAGGTCTTGCGTCACAACATGATCTTGGATGCCCTCTCCTCATGCCCGGACATCGACCCCAGACTTCGGAACTACTCGTCTAGTGCTCTGACGGCTATGGTCCGCCGGGTTGAGAGGGAGGACCGGAGGTTTCGTCGGGATCGTCTTCGTGGGCTGCCGATCGATCGCGACGACGTCGAGGAGGCACTGGAGGTGGCGTTCGAGCTCGACGGCGAAACTGCGGTCGCATCGGTCGATCGGATGGGACCAGGCGATGATCGGCTATTTCCATGTGCGACGGACCGTCCGCGACGCCTAGGAAGGAGCCATGACCAACGAGGTGACCGTTCCCCTGCTGCCCTGCGCGTCGATTGACGACATCGAAACCTTCTACGGGGTTCTCGGCTTCAGCACCACGTATAAGCAGCGCAAACCCAACCCCTGCATGGGACTGCAACGTGAAGACCTGCACCTGCAATTCTTCGAGATTGCCGGGTTCGACCCAGAGCAGTCCTACGGCTCCTGTCTCGTGCTCACCTCGGACATCGCGGAACTGCACCGGGCTTTCGCTACCGGCATGCGGGCCGCATACGGCAAAGTCCTGGTGTCCGGAATGCCGCGGATGACCCGGCCCAGGGCTCGAAAGAACTCCGACGGGCTGGGCGGATTCAGCGTCATCGACCCGGGCGGCAACTGGATCCGCGTCTTCCAGAACCCCGCCACGATGCCCACGCC
The DNA here is from genome assembly GCF_015690345.1 of Plantactinospora alkalitolerans. GTDB lineage: Bacteria > Actinomycetota > Actinomycetes > Mycobacteriales > Micromonosporaceae > Plantactinospora > Plantactinospora alkalitolerans. The sequence goes on from NZ_JADPUN010000327.1 coordinate 759, forward strand.
AGCACCCGCACCCGCCGGACGGCTCGGCAAAGCGCTGGCGAATGCCGTCGTGCTGGCCGACTCCAAGGGTGACGTCGGCCAGGCAGCCCGCATTCTCGACAGCGCGTTGGCTCGCCCGCAGGCCGACGATGACCCCGTCACACACGTAGAGGTTCTGGTGTACCGCGCAGAACTGGCGATGGCGCTCCACGACCGGGAAACCGCAACGGAGATGCTGGCCCGCGTCGAGCACATCGCGCTGGACCCAGACGAGACCGGAAGGGCGGCACCGACCTTCGAGATCGCTGCCGACCTCGCAGTGGCGCTGCGATGAGTTCGGGGTGCAGTGGAGATGTTCTGGCTCCGGTTCTCGCGGACAAAATCAGGTCGCCCTCATCGCTCGCGCTACGGTGCTGCCATGTCTCGATCAGTCGAAACCGGATCAGTCTTGTCTCCTGTCACCGCGGACGACGTCGACCTTGCCGTGCGGCTCGCCGTGGGCATCCTTCGGGACGCACCCCCGCAGGGGTGGGGCGGTAAGGCCGGTTCGCTGGAGTGGGACTGCTGGGAGACCGCCGAGCACCTCGCCAACGACCTGTTCTACTACGCCGTGCAGCTGGGGCCGCAGAGCCCGCCGCTGGACACCCATGTGCCCATCGCGTTGAGCCGGAAGAGGCCGGACGGACCCACGGTCTTCCTCTACGCGGACCGTGCTGCGGGTCCGGCCGGCCTGGTGCAGGTGCTGGAGGCGTGCGGCGCGCTGCTGGTCGCCATGGTGCGTACCACGCCGCCCCGGGTCCGCGCCCACCACGCCGCCGGGGTGTCGGACCCCGAAGGTTTCGCGGCGCTGGGGCTGCAAGAGACGCTGGTACACATGCACGATCTGGCGGAAGGCTTCGGGCTTGCCTGGACCCCGCCCTCCGCTCTCTGCTCGCGGGTGCTCGCCCGCCTGTTTCCAGAGGCTCCGGGCGGCGCGGATCCCTGGCTCACCCTGTTGTGGGCCACCGGCCGCGCCGAACTGCCGGGGCACCCTCGTCTCACCACGTGGCGCTCGGACAGCAGACCGCGGTCATAGGAGGAGATCGGCTTCAGCCGCGGCCAGGCCGATGATCGTGCCCTTACCGCGGCGAGAGCGCACCGAGCCACCCGTCCCAACCGGCAACCCGGCGAACCTATGCGGTCACGGCACTAGCTTGTTCTGTGACCTCGGCGGCCGTTCCGGCTGCGGAGGACAACGAGGGTGTCGAGCCGGGCGAAATCGTCAGACGGTGTCGGTAGTCTCCGGTCCGTGACCGCACCTGGAGACGTCCCATCTCAGGTCCTCGACCAGCTTCGACCGGTCTGCCTCGGGTTTCCAGAAACCTACGAGGAGCCCGCGTGGGTGGGCGTCCGCTGGCGGATCCGCAGCCGTACCTTCGCCCACGTGCTCACCGTCGATCCCGACCACCAGATGGCGTACGCGCGGGCCGTCGCGACCGACGTTCCGGTCTGCGTGCTGACGTTCCGGTCGCCGGGCGACGAGATAGAGGGGCTCGTCAGGAGCGGCCACCCGTTCTACAAGCCCGACTGGGGCGCCGACGTCGTGGGCATGGTGCTCGACGACGGCGTCGACTGGACGGAGGTCGCCGAGTTGCTCACCGAGAGCTATTGCGTACTGGCGCCGAGGAAGCTGGCTGCCCGGGTCGACCGGCCGGATTGACGATTCAGCTGCCCGCCGGCCCGTTCACCAACACCGCCGATTCCGCCGCACCCCGACCCGCCGCCGGCCGGTCCCGCGCAGCCTGGCCCGTCGCCGCCGGACGAGGTCGGCTGACGGACGGATGGCGCGTGCCCCTCGGTGGACCTGATGCCGTGGCCGGTCAGCCGGTGGCGGTGCCGTGCAGCACCAGGGCCCAGAGCAGGCAACCGAAGGCGGCGGTGGCGGCCACCGCCCGGACGAGGTTGTACGCGATCCACCGAGCCTCGAAGCGTTCGCGGACGGCCGCGAGGTCGGCGTGCCGATCGGGGTCACCGGCGGCCTCGAGCTGGTTGTTGAGCGGGACGTTGAGTCCCATCGTGATGCCGAACATCACCAGGTAGAGCAGGAATCCGGCGGCGATCCACGGCAGGGCTCGGCGCAGCTCACCGTTCCAGTGCGTCGCCAGGGCCACGATCGCGAGCGCCGGCGCGCCGAGGAAACTGGTCATGAACCAGCCGTTGACGATCGCCCTGTTGATCTGCTGCATCGTGACGACCAACGTCCGGTCGTCGGCACGCCGGAGGGCGGGCATCACGGCGTAGGCGAAGCTGGTGAACAGTCCGGCCATCAGGCCCGTGGCGAGTGTGGCGGCGATCAGCGACAGGGTTCCGACCAGTTCCACGTTTCGCTCCCGTTCCAGGTTCCTTGCCGGCTGCGGCGTGCGCCGCGCGGCCGTGCCCACCGCGCCGATCCGGTGCAGAGTCTCCCAGGTCGGCGAGCCGGACCGCCGTCGCGTCCGGCGGAGACCTTGACGGTTGTCGTTGTTAGCGCTAACACTGACATCGCCCCGCCCGCCCCCCGAGGGCGGCGGAAGCCAGGGCACCCTGGCGTCCATCAACCGAAGGTGGCGGAGATGGCGCGGAACCGGATCCGATCCCGATGGACTCCGCTGGTCGCGGCGGCACTGCTGCTGACCGTCGGCGTCGCCGTACCGACGGCCCCGGTCCAGGCCGCGGCGCCGCCGCCAGGACAGGTCACCCGGTACACGATGACGGCGTTCACCAACAGCAGCGAGTCCAACATGTACGTCTACGAGTCGCCGGACGCGACCGGCTTCCGGCTGCTGCGCGGCCCGGCGTACACCCCGCCGTCCGGACTGATCCGGGACCCGAGCATCATCCGGCACACCGACGGCAGGTACTACATCGTCTACACCACGAACTGGACCGGGAACACGATCGGATTCGCCACCAGTACCGACCGGGTGAACTGGACCTTCCTCCGAAACCACACCATTCCGCTGAGCGTGCAGAACACCTGGGCGCCGGAGTGGTTCGTGGACACCGACGGCAGCGTCAACGTCATCGTCTCGCTCTCCACCAACGGGGCCGACTTCAAGCCGTACCGCCTGCGGGCGACGAATGCGGCGCTCACCGCGTTCAGCGCACCCGCCGTACTCGCCGGAATCGGCCCGAACTACATCGACACCTTCGTGGTCAAGGTCGCCGGCACCTACCACGCGTTCACTAAGCAGGAGACCACCAAGTTCATCGAGTACGCCACGGCGACGAGCCTGACCGGGCCGTACACGATGCGCCGGACCGGAAACTGGGCCGGCTGGGGCGGTCCCCGGGAGGGGCAGGCGCTGGTGCCGCTGGACAACGGCGGCTGGCGGATCTTCTTCGACGGCTACACCGTCGGGCAGTACCTGTTCAGCGACAGCTACGACGGTTTCGCCACCTGGACCGCGCCGAGCCAGCTACCGGGACTGTCCGGCTTCGCCCGGCACTTCACGGTGCTCAGGGAAACCGTTCCCGGCGGGGTCACCCTGCCGACCAACAGTGCCCGCTCGTTCCAGTCGGTGAACTTCCCGGACCGCTACGTCCGGCACCGCGACTACCTCGGATACGTCGATCCGGTCTCCGCCGCCAGTCCCGTGCAGACCCGGCAGGACGCCACCTTCACGGTGGTCGCCGGGCTGGCCGACCCGAACTGCTACTCGTTCACCGGCACCGGTGGCCGGTACCTGCGCCACTACGACTTCCGGCTCCGGCTCGACCCGAGCGACGGCACCGCGATATTCCGGGGTGACGCCACCTTCTGCGCCCGGCCGGGTTCGGTCTCCGGCTCGGTGGCGTTGGAGTCGTACAACAACCCGGGCCGGTACCTACGGCACTACAACTACGAACTGCGGGTGGACTGGTACGCCGACAACGCCACCTTCCGGGCGGACAGCTCGTTCCGGCCCGCGACCCCGTGGGCCTGACGTCCGGGCCGCCCGGCTCAACCGCTGGCGGGGGCGGCGGTGCTCTGTCGAACCACGAGGGTCGGCTCGATCGGCGTCGTGGTCGCCATGACGGCGGTCGGCAGTACGGCGGCCGGCCGGACGCCGTGCTCGGTCGTGCCGAGCAGTCGCAGCAGCGTCGCCATCCCGCGCCGGCCCACCTCGTCGAAGTCCTGGCGCACGGTGGTCAGCGGGGGCAGCATGAACTCCGCCTCCGGGATGTCGTCGAACGCCACCACGCTGATGTCCGCCGGCACCCGCACGCCCCGTTCGTGCAGGGCGCGCAGCAGACCGAGCGCCATCTGGTCGTTGGCGACGAAGACGGCGGTCACCTCCGGGTTTCCGGCCAGCGCCGTTCCGGCGGCGTACCCGGAGCGGGCACTCCAGTCTCCGGAGATGATCGGCGGCACCGCGGCACCGAACTCCTCCAGGCTCTGCCGCCAGCCGGTGATCCGGTCCCGCGCCTCCAGCCAGTCACTGGGGCCGGAGACGTGCCACACCGTCCGGTGACCGAGTTCGAGCAGGTGCCGGACGGCCAGGCGCGCGCCGGTGATCTGATCGACCGAGACGGACGGCAGACCGCTGTCCTGGCCCGCCTCCACCGCCACCGCCACCATTCCCCGGGGCAGGCTGTGCAGCGCGGCGGCGGCCGCCATCTGTGGTGCGATGATGATGACCCCGTCGACACCCTGGCCGTCGAGCGCCTCCACGGCGCTGAGTACGCCCCGGCGGTCGACCTTCTCCAGGGTGACGATGCTGACGCCGTAGCCGGCGGCCCGCGCGGCGCGCTCGATGCCGAGCAGGGTGGACGCCGGGCCGTACAGGATGGTGTCGAAGCTGACCACGCCGAGTACCCGGGACCGACGGCTGGCCAGCCCACGGGCCATCGCGTTCGGTCGGTAGCTGAGTTCCGCCATCGCCTGGACCACCCGGTCCCGGGTCTCCGGACGTACCCGCGGATGGCCGTTTATTACCCGTGAGACCGTCTGGTGGGACACCCCGGCGAGCCGGGCGACATCGGTCATCACCGCCGGGCGTCCCGCCCGCGACGGCGTCGTCATCTGGTCATCCTCTGCCAGCACAACGGCCTACCGCCTTCCGCCCCCGCCGGCGACGCCGGACATCCTGCTCAGGTTAGCCCCACCATGCTGATCAACGATGGCGCCGGTCCGTGTTCCGGCCATGTTGCGTTCCGGGTCCGATACCGATACCGATAACGATACCGAAACCGATACCGGGTCGGTCGCTTCGCCGAGAGTGGACGGTGCCGGGTTCCGAGCGTCGGTGCCCGGCCGTAGGCTTCCCGGGATCGTCGGGGGGCTGCCCCCCGCCGGTTGAGCTGATTGGTTACCTTGAAGCCGGTCGTCAAGATCTGGCCGTTGGCGTACGCCCGGCGTGCGCCGTTCCGGATGTTCGAATGGGGAGGTTACGGGTGGGATCGCAGGGGTCGGCGGTCGCTGTCCCGCGAGGCCGGTTGGCCGTCGCGCCGCAACCCCGCCCACCGGCCGTGCTGCGCCGGGTCACCGCGCCGATGCGGCAGACCCCCGGCCGGCTCACCGCCATTCTGGCCGCCGTGGTCGTCCTGGGGCTGATCGCCGGGGTGGTCGCGCTGGTCGGTGTCCGGCAACGCGCGGACCTGGTCCGGGGAGTCACCGCCCGCAGCGGTGAACTGGCGGTCGCGGCGCAGAGTCTGTACCGGGCGCTGTCCGACGCCGACGCGACCGCCGCTAGCGCGTTCCTGTCCAACGGTCTCGAACCGCCGGCCCTGCGGGACCGGTATCAGCGGGATCTCGCCGACGCGGCCGCGGCGCTGACCATCGTCTCGGCGGCCGCCGCCGACGACGGTCGGGGCGCCACGGCGATCGCCCGGATCACCGCCCGGCTACCGGTGTACAGCGGCCTGGTGGAGACCGCCCGGACGTACAACCGGCAGGGCATGCCGCTGGGCGTGGCCTATCTCCAGGAAGCCTCGGGCCTGATGCGCACCGAGTTGCTGCCCGCGGCCCAGGAGTTGTACGCGGTCGCCTCCGGTGAGCTGGACGACGCCCGGGACCGGGCGGCCGGCTTCCCCTGGGTCGCGGTTCTGCTCGCGGTGCTCACCCTGGCCGGTCTGGTGCTGGTGCAGATCCATCTCACCCGGCGCACCAATCGGCTGCTCAACGTGGGGCTGCTCGTGGCGACCGGAGCGACGGTGCTGCTGGTGGCCTGGCTCACCGTCTCGGCGGTGGTGGCGGCCGGATCCCTCGGTGCGAGTCGCGACGACGGGTCCGCCCAGGTGAATCTCCTCGCCGAGGCCCGGATCGCCGGACTGCAGGCCCGGGCCGACGAGGCGTTGACCCTCGTCGCCCGGGGTAACGGCGCCGCGTTCGAGGAGAACTTCGGCGTCGTCATGCAACGGCTCGCCGGGACGGACGGCTCCGGCGGGTTGCTGGCACAGGCGCGGGCGGCAGCGTCGGACGAGACCACCCGGCAGGCGGTCGACACCGCCATCGCGCGCAGCAAGGAGTGGGCCGCCGCGCATCGCAACGTACGGATCCTCGACGACAGCGGCGAGTACGCGAAGGCGGTGGCCGCGACGGTGGGCACCGGCGACCGGACGACGGCGGCGATCTTCAATCAGCTGGACGAGGCGCTCGCCAAGGCCATCACCCACAACGGGGGCCGGTTCGAGCGTGAGGCGGAGAGCGCCGGCCGGGCCTTGACCGGAACCGACATCGGCATCGTCGGCCTGACCCTTCTGCTGGTGATCGGAGCCGCGGTCGGCATGCAGCGGCGGATAGTGGAGTATCGATGAGAAACCGGTACCGTCCCGGCCGGTTGCTCGCCGGCACCATAGCGACGATGCTCGCGCTGGGCCTCGCCGGATGTGGCACCGGCGAACCGTCGTTGCCCGACAACGCCGCCCAGGCGGATCCACCCCGCCCGGTCGGCATGCAGGATCCGGCGGTCATTCCGACCGGGCCCGCGGCAGCCTCGGGCTCCTGCAACCCACGGGCCAGCCTGCGACCGTCCGGTGCGCTACCCCCACCCGGCCAGATGCCGTCCGGTACGGCGATGGCCCGGATCGCCCAGCGCGGACGGCTGGTTGTCGGTGTCGACCAGAACAGCTACAACTTCGGCTTCCGTGACCCGTTGACGGGGCAACTCACCGGTTTCGACATCGACATCGCGCGGCAGGTCGCTCGGGGCATCTTCGGGGACCCCGGCCGGATCCAGTTCCGGGCGATCAGTTCTGCCGACCGGATCAAGGTGGTCCAGGACGGCACCGTCGACATGGTGGTCCGGACCATGACGATGAACTGCGAGCGTTGGGAGCAGGTCTCCTTCTCCACCGAGTACTTCACCGCGGGCCAGCGGATCCTGGTCACCCGGGGCTCGGCGGCGAAGACGATCCAGGACCTGCACGGCAAGAAGGTGTGCGCGGCGGCCGGCAGCACCTCGATCCGCAAGATCGCGGAGGAGGGCACGGTACCGGTTTCGGTGGTCAACTGGACCGACTGCCTGGTGCTGTTGCAGCAGAACCAGGTGGTGGCGGTGTCGACCGACGACAGCATCCTTGCCGGACTCGCCGCGCAGGACCCGAACACGGTGGTGGTCGGGCCCCGGTTCAGCGACGAACCGTACGGGGTGGCCATCTCGAAGGAGTCGCCGGAACTGGTCCGGTTCGTCAACGGGGTGCTCGCGAAGATCCGGTCCGACGGCACCTGGGGCAGGCTCTACGGCCGCTGGTTGACGTCGTTGGGCCCGGCGCCCTCCCCACCGGTCGCCCGTTATCGGGACTAGCGTGTCTCGTGGAACTGGGTGCGAGGCGGCGACGTACCGGTGGAGAGCACCGGGACACCGGATAGGTATGCCGATGAACGTGTCGCGGTGGCCGATGAGCCGGACCGAGGCCGACCGGTTGATCGGCGACCTCGGTGTGGCGTACGACCGGATCTCGGCCGCGATGTACGCCCTGGACTCCCATCCCCACCTGGCCGTCCTACGTGCTCCGGAGCTCAGCGGCGTCACCGCGCGGGTCGCCGCCGGACTGCTGGCCCGGGTCGACGTGCTCTGGTCGCAGTTCACCGCGTTCTCCGACCTGCTGCACCGGGCCCGGGAAGTCCGGTCCCGGCGTTCCCGACCGGGCGACACCGAGTTGCGGGAACTCGCCGGCCTGCTCCGGGCCCCGGTGGTACGACTCGGCCCGGACGGGATGGTGCTGGACGACGCCTCCGCCGACCCGCCGGCCCACTCGTCGGGGCTGGTGGATCTGGCCCGGCGGATCGAGACGGAAGCGACCGGACTGGCCGGGGCGCTGTCCGAGGTGGTGGCGGCACGGACCCGGCTCGTCGAGGGGTTCGGGCAGCTCACCGCGACGGTTGCGCGACTTCGGGCGGACGTCGAGGGCCTCGGGGAGGACTCGGCGGTCGCGGGCGATCTCGACAGGCTCGGCCGGCAGATCGACGAGGCGTACGGGAATGCGCTCGGCGATCCGCTCGGCGCGACCCGCGACGGGCCGTCCGGGTCCGGGGTCCGGGACCGGCTGCGGGAGCTGACGGTCGAGGTCACCGGCGTGGCCGAGCGGATCGCCGACCTGATCGAACTGCGGGACGGCTATCCCGGCCGGGTTGCCCGGCTGGCGGCCGAACTGGACGATCTGGTCGCGGCCACGACGGAGACCGACCGGATCTACGCGGTCGCGGAGGCGAAGATCGCGAATCCGGGCCTGCCCGACCTGCCCGCCGCGAACCCGGCGCTGCGGACCCAACTCCACCTGCTCGACCAACTGCACCGTGAGCGTCGATGGCAGCGGCTCGGCGCGGAACTGGACGTGGTCGAGCGGGCGGTCGTGACCGCCCGGCGCCGGTCGGCCGAGTTGTACGAGGCGGCCGACGGGCTGCTGCGGCGCCGGGTCGAGCTGCGGGGCCGGCTCGACGCGTACCGGGCGAAGGCGGGGCGGCTCGGCCTCATCGAACACGTCGAACTCTCCGCCCGGTACCGTCTGGCTCGCGATCTGCTCTACACCAGCCCGTGTGACCTGGGGGCGGCAACCCGGGCGGTGGTCGCGTACCAGCGTCAACTCAACGATCTCGCCGAGCGCCCGACGCCCGGTGCGAAGGGAGCCGTACCATGAGCATCCGATGCCTGCGGCCCGGTTGCCCAGGCTCCTACCTTCCCGACGGGTACTGCGACGACTGTGGACGTCGGGCACCGGTCGGCGGGTCGGGCCCGGACGCCACCGGCCAGGCCGGTGCCGGGGGTGCCGTCGCGACGCCGACCGGTCGGGGCCGGGCGTCGGTGCCGAGCGGGACCGGCCGGGCGTCGGTGCCGAGTGCCGGCACGGGTCCGGCGACGGGGTTGGGGGTAGGCCCGGCGCCGTCCGGCCGCGGTCCCGGCCCGACCTCCACGGGTACCGGCCGGGGTCCGACCTCCACGGGTACCGGTCGAGGTC
>NZ_JADPUN010000350.1 GCF_015690345.1 Plantactinospora alkalitolerans
CCCCTCCCCGGCAGCTCGGCGCGGTCCGGGTCGCCGCCGGGCGACCCGCTCCGGTCAGCCGGCCGCCTCCGGCCGGGCCGGCCGGAACCTGCCCGCCGCGATCGGCGTCGGGCTCGGGCTCGGCGCGGCGATCGTCGTTCCGCTCTTCCTGTTCCGCCCCGCATTCCTGGCCGTGGTGGCGATCGCCGTCAGCATCGGCATCTGGGAGATGACCCAGGCGGTACGCCCCAGCGGCATCCGCCCGCCACTCGTGCCGCTGGTCGCGGGTGGACTGCTGATGGTCGGGCTGGCCTGGTGGGCCGGGCCGGACGCCCTCAGCCTCGGGTTGCTGGTGACGGTGCTGGCGACCCTGGTGTGGCGGCTCGGTGACGGGCCGGCCGGCTACCAACGGGACATGACCGCGGCCACCCTCATCGCGGTCTACGTGCCGTTCCTCGCCGGGTTCGCGGCGTTGCTCGCGGCGCCGGGTGACGGCGACCTGCGGGTGCTGGTCACCCTGGCCGCCGTCGTGCTCTCCGACACCGGCGGGTACGCCGCCGGTGTGGCGTTCGGCAAACATCCGATGGCGCCTTCGGTCAGTCCGAAGAAGTCCTGGGAGGGATTTGCCGGCTCGGTCGCGGCGGCGGCGGTCGGTAGCGCCGTGCTGCTGGGGGTCCTGCTCGACGTCGAACCGTGGTGGGGGGCGCTGTTCGGGGTGGCGGTCTCGGTGGCGGCCGTGCTCGGAGATCTCGGTGAGTCGATGATCAAGAGGGATCTCGGGGTCAAGGACATGAGCAACCTGCTGCCGGGGCACGGCGGGCTGATGGACCGACTCGACTCGGTCCTCTTCGCGGTGCCGACCGGGTACCTCCTCCTGGCGATCTTCGCGCCGGCCGGTTGAGAGTCGACGTGAGCCTTCACACCCGGGTTATCCGGCACAGCCCGCCGGATCGGCACCCTCGGCCAGGTGCGTTGTCGCGCGGACGTGGGAGACTGGACAGGCCATGACGAGCCTGCCCATGATCCAGATTGCCTCGGACGCCCCGATCGGGTCCGCACCGTTGCGTCGGGCGGCAATGCCGCCCCGGCATCTTGCCGACCTCGACCTACCCGGACGGCAGGCGGTCATCGCCGAGCTGGGTGAGCCCGCCTTCCGCGCCAAGCAGATCTCGACGCACTACTTCGGCCGCCTGGTGCGGGATCCGGAGCGGATGACGGATCTGCCGGCCGCCAGCCGGGACCGGATCACCGAAGCGCTGCTGCCGAACCTGCTCACCCCGGTCCGCGAGGTCGCCTGTGACGACGGCGCGACCCGGAAGGCGCTCTGGCGGCTGCACGACGGTGCGCTGGTCGAGAGCGTGCTGATGGGTTATCCCGATCGGGTCACCGTCTGCATCTCCAGCCAGGCCGGCTGCGGCATGGCCTGCCCGTTCTGCGCTACCGGTCAGGCCGGGCTGACCCGCAACCTCTCCACCGCCGAGATCGTCGACCAGGCCGTCCACCTCGCCGGCGTGGCCGCCTCCGGAGCGGTCGCCGGATCCCCGCCCCGGCTGTCGCACGTGGTCTTCATGGGCATGGGCGAGCCGCTGGCAAACTACTCGCGGGTCGTCGCGGCGGTACGGCGGCTGTGTGCGCCGGCCCCCGAAGGGCTCGGCCTCTCCCAGCGTCACGTCACCGTCTCCACGGTCGGCCTGGTTCCCGCGATGCGCAGGCTGGCCGAGGAGGGACTGTCGGTGACTCTTGCGTTGTCGCTGCATGCGCCCGATGATGAGCTGCGCGACGAACTGGTGCCGGTCAACCAGCGGTGGAAGGTTGCCGAGGTGCTGGACGCCGCGTGGCACTACGCGGAGCGTACGGGGCGTCGTGTATCCATCGAATACGCGATGATCAGAGATGTGAACGACCAGCCGTGGCGTGCCGACCTACTCGGTCGGTTGCTGGCTGGTCGGCTGACCCACGTGAACTTGATCCCGCTCAACCCCACCCCGGGTAGCCGCTGGGACGCGAGTCCCAAGCCGGTGGAGCGGGAGTTCGTCCGGCGTCTGCGCGCGGCCGGCGTCTCGACGACCGTCAGGGACACCCGCGGGCGTGACATCGACGGTGCGTGTGGCCAGCTGGCCGCCGCGACGGTGGCACCGTGAGCGGCCGGGACATCAGACTTAGTAGTGCCGCTCGCGGCGTCGACGCGCATGGCGGGGCGGCGTGAGCGAGCGAAGCGAGCGAGCGAACCAGGAGACATAGTGGCGAGTCAGGGTCAGCGTTTCCGGCGCAAGGCGCTCCGGCGGGGCTACAAGGTCGATGAGGTGGACACGTTCCTGGACCGTGTCGAGGCCACGCTCGCCGGTGAGTCGCTGGGCGCGCCCGTCGCCTCCCAGGAGGTACACGACGTCGTCTTCCGGGTGCGTTTCGGAGGGTACGACGAGTGGCAGGTGGACCTGCACCTCGACCGGGTGGAGCGGCAGATCGCCGAACTGGAGGAGCGGGGCGGCGTCGGCAGCAGTCGTGGCGGCGACTCGGGGATGGGTGACCGGGGAGCGCAGCAGGGCCGACTCGGTCCGCCGGATCGGATGGGTCCGCCGGATCGGATGGGTCCGCCGGATCGGATGGGTCCGCCGGATCGGATGGGTCCGCCCGACCGGATGGGACCACCGGATCGGATGGGACCGCCGGACCGGATGGGGCCACCGATGCGCGACGACCGCGGGCTCCCCCCGGGTGGGCAGCCGCCACCGTTGCGTCCCATGCCGGCGCAGGCAGGCCCGCCGAACGATCCGTACGGGCAGTTCGACGAGCCCACCGGCACCTTCGGAGGTGGTTTCGAGCCGCAACGGGGTGGTTTCGACCCCCAGCGGAGTGGCGGCCTGGAGCCCCAGCGTGGCGGGTTCGAGCCGCAGCGTGGTGGCCCGGAGCCGCAGCGGGGTGGGTTCGACCCCCAGCGTGGCCCGGAGCCGCAGCGTGGTGGCTTCGAGCCCCAGCGTGGCGGGTTCGAGCCGCAGCGTGGTGGCCCGGAGCCGCAGCGCGGTGGGTTCGACCCCCAGCGTGGCCCGGAGCCGCAGCGCGGTGGCTTCGAGCCTCAGCGCGGGGATTTCGAGCCGCAGCGTGGTGGGTTCGACCCCCAGCGTGGCCCAGAGCCGCAGCGGGGTGGCTTCGACCCGCAGCGAGGCGGTCCCGAGGGCCAGCGTGGCGGCTTTGATCCGCAACGCGGCCCAGCTGCCCCGATTCCCCCTCGTGCTCCGGGCGGCCCCGCCGGTGGCTTCGGGCCGAACGAGCGGTTTGACGGATTCGACCCGAACCGCCACGGCAAGGCCGACATGACCGCCGAGATCCGGATGCCGGACCGTGAACTGCGCGGACCTGGCCGGGGTGTGGGCGATCCGCCTCCGATGGCGCCTCCGCCGATGGGTGGCCCCGGGCTCGGCGGTCCGCCCCCGATGGGGGCACCGGGAATGGGCGGGCCGGGCAGTGAGATGGCGCGGATCGACCAGATCCGGCGCACCTTCCAGGTCCGTCGGTTCGGGAGCGGTTACGACCCTGATCAGGTCGACCGGTTGTTCGAGGGAATCCTCGGCAGCATGGCCGGGCGCGGACCGATGCCGGTCAACCCCAACGATCTCGACACGACGCGGTTCGGGCTGGTCCCGGGCGGCTACTTCGAGGCCGAGGTCGACGCGGCACTGAAGGAAGTTAAGGACCTGTTGCTCGGGCAGTGAGCGTCTCACCGCCGGCGAGGACGTTGCCCTCGCCGGCGCGGCGCATGGGTGAGGATCCCAGATGTCGACGGTTGGTGCGCCAGCTCCCGACGGGCTGGCTGCCAGATCCCGACGGTTGCAGGCGAGATTCCGACGGTCGGCCCAGCGGGCCTGACGGCGGGCCCGCCGCCCGGGCCGATCCCGCCTCGGGCGCACTCGACCGGCGGGCCAGCGGGAAACCGCCGTCAGCCCAGCGGGGATACCGCCGTCAGGCCAGCCGGGAAACCGCCGCCGGATCGACCGGGACAGGCCGATCAGCCGGGATTACCGTCAGGCCGGGCCGGGAATCAGGAACGCAGGCCGTTGCGGCGCAGGATCGTGTCGCCGATGACGGCCACCACCAGGAACGCGGCGATCCCGCCGAGCCAGATCTTCTCGATGCCGCTGACCTCGTTGTTGTTGAATATCATCAACACCAGCGCGGCCGCGGAGAGGATCGCGCCGATCCGACCCGCCTTGCGGTGTCCCGGCTTGTGTTGGTCGGGTGACGTCACCGGCTCGCTTCCAGCCACTTTCCGGTCCTTTCCTCACGATCGGATGCCGGTAAGTCTGGCACGTGCCGTACCGAGCGCGCCGGAGGGCCCGGTGTCCCGGCGCTGTCCGGTTCTGCCGCAGACCCGGCGGGAGCGCGGTCGGACGGCCCAACCCGGCGTCGCGGGCCGAGCGGCTTGGGGCCTCCGGTAGCGTTTGGGCGTACGCCTTGATTCCGGGGCCAGGGATGAGATTGCCTATGTCTAGGGGGACTGTGCGGTGCGACTGACCGGTACGGGACACGCGAGCATGCGGATCGACACCGGTGCGGGCAGCATCCTGTGCGACCCATGGGTCAACCCGGCCTATTTCGCCTCGTGGTTCCCGTTCCCGGACAATTCACAGCTCGACTGGGAGACGCTCGGGCAGGTCGACTACCTGTACGTCTCGCACCTGCACCGGGACCACTTCGACGCGGAGCACCTCAAGCGGTTCATCTCGAAGAAGGCCACCGTCCTGCTCCCCGAGTACCCCACCTCGGAACTCGAGGACGAACTGCGGGCACTCGGGTTCAACAGCTTCCTGCGTACCAAGAGCAACGAGGTCGTGGAGCTCGACGGCGGCCTGCGAGTGATGATCCAGGCGTTGACCAGTCCGACCGACGGCCCGATCGGTGACTCGTCGCTGTGGGTGGAGTACGACGGCGTACGGCTGCTGAACCAGAACGACGCCCGCCCGAGCGATCTTGAGATCTTCGCCGAGCTGGGCCACGTGCACGCGCACATGCTGCAGTTCTCCGGCGCGATCTGGTACCCGATGGTCTACGAGTTGCCCACCGCGGCCAAGACCGCCTTCGGCAAGCAGAAGCGCGACCGGCAGATGGACCGGACGATCCGCTACATCGACGACCTCAAGGCGTCCTGGGTCTTCCCGATCGCCGGCCCGCCGTGCTTCCTCGACGACGAGCTGTGGCAGTTCAACGACATCCACGGCGACGAGGGCAACATCTTCCCCGACCAGCAGGTCTTCCAGGACCACTACACGGAGCTGGGCTACGACAACAGTGTGATCCTGCTGCCCGGTACCGTCTCCGAGGTCGGTGTCGACACCTGCGAAACCACCCAACCGGTGCCGGACGTGCGGGAGTTCTTCGCCCGCAAGGAGGAGCACCTGCGCGAGTACCAGGCCCGGTCCCGGCCGGTGATCGAGGCGGCGAAGGCGTCCTGGCGGCATCCGGAGATCGACGTGCTGGCCGAGATGAAGCGCCGGATCGAGCCGCTGCTGGACGAGTCGATCTACCTGGCCAAGGGAGTGGGCGGCCCGGTCCGGTTCGACCTGGTCGGCTACGACGGCGAGTCGGTCGAATCCATCCTGGTGGACTTCCCGGGCAAGCAGATCCGGCCGTACGGCGACGAGAAGGTGCGGTACCGGTTCCGGACCGAGCGCGCCCTGATCGAGCATCTGCTGCACATCGACGAGGTCGACTGGGTCAACTCGCTCTTCCTCTCCTGCCGGTTCTCCGCGGCCCGGATCGGCCAGTACAACGAGTTCGTCTACTCCTTCTTCAAGTGCCTCTCGCAGGAGCGGCTCCAGTACGCCGAGGGCTGGTACGACGAGCACGAGCGGGCCGTCGACGCCGAGGACATCACCCTGGGCGACTGGGTGGTGCAGCGGCGTTGCCCGCACCTGAAGGCGGATCTGACCCGGTTCGGCATCGTCGAGGACAACCAGCTCACCTGCCAACTGCACGGCTGGCGGTTCGACCTGGCGAGTGGTCGTTGCCTGACCAGCGTCGGGCACAAGATCCGGGCCCACCGGGCCGACGAGCCCGCCCCGGCGAGTGCCGGATCCGCCCCGGCGAGCGCCGAAGCCGAATCCGCCGGCTGAGCCGCAGGTGTTAAGAAGGGGCCCTTCTACAACGAAAAGCGATAAGAAGGGGCCCTTCCTTTCACCCTCATCGGCCGAGGCTGACCCGGCCGAGGTCGGTGAGGATTCGTCGGGCGGCGTTGTGTCCGGCGGCACCGATCACGCTGCCACCGGGGTGGCATCCGGCGCTGCCGGCGTAGAGGCCGTCGAGCCCGGTGGCGTAGGGCATGCGGTCGGTGAACGAGACGGTGTTGTCCACGTGGTGGATGTGCCCGCCGGTGATGCCGAAGTGCGCCTCGATGCCCGGCGGGGTCAGCGGAACCGCGTCGGCGACCAGGTCGGTGGTGCCGGGGGCGTACCGGTCGCAGATGGCGAGCAGCCGGTCGACGTACCCGGGCAGCAGGTCGTCCCAGGAGCCGTCGGTCGGGGCGTACGGGACGGACTGGACGAAGAGTGCGGAGGAGTGGTGGCCCGCCTCGTCCCGCAGTGACGGGTCGACGGTCGTGTGCAGGTACCACTCGATGGTCGGCTCGTCGGGCAGCCGGCCGGCCTGGACGTCCGCCCACATGTCCCGGAGCGCCGCCATCGGCGGCTTGTCGCCGGCCCCGCCGGCCAGCAGGGAGGCGGAGCCCGGCAGCAGGTGGATGGTGGCGCCGAACGGGCTCGGGGCGCCCTCGGGGAGGCAGGAGAACTGCGGTAGGCCGGCGAGCGCCAGGTTGACCTTCAGGGTGGTGCCGGTGCGCCGGGCCGCCGTCATCCGTTCGGTGAGCGATGCCGGCAGGGCGCCGTCCGGCACCAGCTCCATCAGCCGGTACGGGTCACCGGCGCCGAGCACCACCTCGGCGCCGACCGTCCGTCCGTCGTCGAGTACGACCCCACTGACCGCTCCGCCGTCGACGGTGATCGCCGCCACCGGCGTACCGCTGAGGATTGTGGCGCCCGCGGCCCGGGCGGCGTCGGCGAAGGTGTTGGTGACGGTGCCCATTCCGCCGGCAACGATCATCCAGGTGCCGCCCGAGCCGGGCAGCCGGCACATGTTGTGGGCCAGGAAGTTGTGGCCGGTTCCGGGGTCGTCGGGGCCGGCGTTCAGCCCGGAGAGGCCGTCGGTGACGGCGTACATCGAGACCAGCAGTTCGGAGCGGAAGTCGAACCGGGCCAGGTAGTCGGCGACCGAGCCGCGGACCAGGTCGACGAAGGGCTGCCGGAGCGCGCGCCGGATGTAGCGGTCGGCGGTCTCCTCGACCGGCAGTGGCTCGGCCAGCCAGGCCGGTCCGAGATCCTCCCGGAGCGCGGCGAGTTCGGCCTGCATGGCGTCGTCGGCAGCCACGTCGGCCCGGGAGAAGTACCGTTCCATCTGTTCCCGGGTGACCTCCCGGTTGGCGCCGAACAGCAGGTACGGCGAGCCGGCGTCGCCCGGAGTGGGCAGGAAGTAGTGCGGATCGCGGCGCAGCACCGGGATCTCCACGTCGAGCAGCTCGATCAGCTCCGGCGGCATCAGGCCGAGCAGGTACGAGCCGGTGGAGTGGCGCAGCGCCGGCACCTTCGGGAACGGGTTCTCGGTGCGGGCCGCTCCGCCGATCGTGCCGGCGGCCTCCAGCACCACCACGTCGAGGCCGGCGCGAGCCAGCAGGATGGCGGAAACCAGGCCGTTGTGGCCGGCGCCGACGATCACGACGTCGGCGCGGGCGGGTAGCTCGGCGGTCATGCTCGGGAAGCCTAGTTCGGATGCCCTGGGCCGGTGCCAGGTTGGCTGGCCTCGGTTGCGTCCCGGCGTGGGTGGGCTGGATGAATCCCGGCCGAATGTGGTGGGCTGGATGAATCCCGGCCGAGTGTGGTGGGCTGGGGTAGGGCTCGGCCGAGTGCGGTGGGCTGGGCCTAGGTTCCGGTGGCGGATGCCGGGCCGGTGTCTGGTTCCGCGGGAAGCTGTCGTAGGAATGCCGCCAGTTCGGCCTCGAAGAGCGCCTCCGGGTCGGACACCGCCCAGCGGAGTTGGTGGTAGACCTCCATGGAGACCAGGCCGTACAGCATCGTCCAGCCGGACAGCATCAGCCGGGCGACCTCGACCGGCAGTTCGCGGTGCCGTTCCCGCATCGGCCCCAGTGACTCGGCCAGCCGGTGGTCGACCTGGGCCGGCGGCGGCATCGGCATCGGGGAGCGGTGCCACAGTTCCAGCAGGGGGGCGACGAACACCGCACCGAGCCGGGCACCCGGATCGTCGTCGTTGGTGCAGTTGTCCGGAAAGGCGTCGACCCCGGGCAGGAGGCTGCCGAAGACCAGCCCGAACTCCACCGGGTGCCGTACCGACCAGTTCCGGAAGGCGCGGGCGGTCGCGGCGAGTTGGGCGACCGGTGCCGCACCGGCGGCGTCCCGGGCCGCTTCGAGGTGTTCCCGCAACTCGTCCAGCAGATCTCCGGCCAGGTCCACGATCAGGGCGTCGAGGCTGGGGAAGTAGCGGTAGATGGCCGGCGCCGTCATCCCCATGTCCCGGGCGATGGCCCGCAGTGAGATCGCCTGCGGGCCGCCGCTCACCAACAGGCGCCGTGCGCCGTCCTTGATCTCGGAAACGGCGGCGGTGCGCAGGCGTTCCCGGCGGGTCGGTGCCGTCATCGCGAACCCCCTTGACTAAAGAGAACAGCGTTGTAATAGTAAACGGCGTTCACTCATTTGAAGCCTTGTTGCGGGTATGACCTTAACGGCCGACGGGAGCACGGGCGATGTTCGTTTGGTGGGGAAGCGCGGTGGTTCGGCTCCGGTGGGCGGTGCTGGCCGCCGGCCTGGTGCTGATCGCCGTCGGAGCGGCCTGGGGAACAGGGGTCTTCGGCTCGCTGACCGGCGGCGGCTTCGACGATCCGGCCAGCGAGTCGAGCCGGGCCGACCGGCGGATCAGGGCCGAACTAGGTAAGCAGGGTGCCGATCTGGTCGTGCTCTACTCGAGCAACACGGCCGCGGTCGACCAGCCGGCGTTCCGGGATCCGGTCACCGCCACCCTCGACCGGCTGCGCCAGCACCCCGAGGTCGCCCGCGTGACCAGTTGGTACGACACCCAGGCCCCGGCCCTGCTCGCCAACGACCGGCACAGCACGTACGCCGCGGTGCAGCTCCGGGTGACTGATCCGGACGAGATGACCGACGTGTACGAGAAACTCCGGCCGGCTCTGGACGCGCCCGGCGTCGCCACCGAGGCCGGTGGCACGGTGCCCTTCCTGGCCGAGGCGAACGCACAGACCACCGAGGACATCACCCGGGCGGAGACCCTGTCGCTGCCGATTCTGCTGGTGTTGCTGATCCTGATCTTCCGGGGACTGGTCGCCGCCGCGACGCCGCTGCTCATCGGCGGGATGGCAATCCTCGGCGCGTTCGTCTCCGTCCGACTGCTCGGCTTCGTCACGGATGTCTCGGTCTTCGCCATCAACATCATCACGTTGATCGGGCTCGGCATGGCGGTCGACTACGCGCTGTTCATCGTGAGCAGGTTCCGGGAGGAACTCGGCGCCGGCCATCCGACCGCGCGGGCGATCCAGCGCACGATGAACACCGCCGGACGGACCGTCATGGTGTCCGGCCTGACCGTCGCGACGGCGATGGCCAGCCTGTTGATCTTCCCGCAGGTCTTCCTGCGCTCGATGGGACTGGGTGGGATCGCCGCCGTGCTGGTGGCGATGGTGGCCTCGCTGACCGTGCTGCCGGCCCTGCTCGCCGTGCTCGGGCCCCGGATCAACGCACTGGCCGTACGCCTGCCCCGCCGCCGGCGCCCGGCGTCCACCGGTCCGGGACCGCGACCGGCGAGGGGCCGGATCCGGCCGGCCACCACCGGGACGATGCCGGCGGGCGGCTCTGGCGGGGCGCCGGCCACCACCGGGACGATGCCGGCGGGCGGCTCTGGCGGGGCGGTGGACGGTTCCGGCGGCTGTATCTTATACACATCT
>NZ_JADPUN010000120.1 GCF_015690345.1 Plantactinospora alkalitolerans
CAACCACCCGGCGCCCCCCGGCTCGGTCGAACCCGCGCGACGAGGCGTCGGTCCTGGGCCACCGGGGCCGCGCTACTGCTGCTCGCGACGGCCGCTCCGGCGGTGCTCGCCCCCGCCGCCCCGGCCATGGCGCATACGATCAACGCGTCCGACTTCCAGCAGGTGACCCTGGCCCGCGGACTCGCCGAACTGGGCGAGCCGATGTCGCTCGCGGTGCTGCCGGACCGCTCGGTCCTGCACACCGCCCGCAACGGCACGCTGCGCCGGACCGACGCCGCCGGCAACACCTCGGTGATCGGGAACATTCCGGTCTACACCAACGACGAGGAGGGGTTGCAGGGCGTCGGGGTGGATCCCAACTTCGCCAGCAACCGGTACATCTACCTCTACCATTCCCCACCACTGTCCACGCCGAGCGGCAGTGCCCCGGCCACCGGCACCGCGGCGCAGTTCGCGCCGTTCAACGGGGTCAACCGGCTCTCCCGGTTCACCCTGAACTCCGACAACACCGTCAACATGAGCAGCCAGGTGGTGGTGCTCGAGGTGGCGACGAACCGGGGGATGTGCTGCCACGTCGGCGGTGACATCGACTTCGACGCGGCCGGCAACCTCTACCTCTCCACCGGCGACGACAGCAACCCGTTCGAGTCGTCCGGCTACACCCCGCTCGATGAGCGGACCAACCGCTACCCGTCGTACGACGCGCAGCGTTCCGCCGGCAACACCAACGACCTGCGGGGCAAGGTCCTGCGGATCAAGGTGAACGCGAACGGGACGTACTCGATCCCGTCCGGGAACCTGTTCGCACCGGGCACCGCGAACACCCGGCCCGAGATCTACGCGATGGGCTTCCGGAACCCGTTCCGGCTCAGCGTCGACAAGGCCACCGGAGTCGTCTACGTCTCCGACTACGGCCCCGACGCCGGCTCGACCGACTCGAACCGGGGGCCCAGCGGCCAGGTCGAGTTCAACCGGGTCCCCTCGCCCGGCAACTACGGCTGGCCGTACTGCACCGGAACGAACACCAGCTCCGAGACGTACAACGACTACACCTTCCCGAGCGGGCCGAGCGGGTCGAAGTTCAACTGCACCGGCGGACCGACCAACAACTCGTTCCGGAACACCGGCCAGACCACACTGCCGCCGGCCCGCCCGGCCTGGATCAGGTACGCCGGTGACTCCGGCAGCCCGTCGGAGTTCGGCGGCGGCTCCGAGTCACCGCACGCCGGCCCGGTCTACCGGTACGACCCCAACAACCCGTCGGCCACCAAGTTCCCCTCCTCCTTCGACGGCCAGTTCTTCGCCACCGAGTTCGGCCGGGGCTGGATCAAGCCGATCCACGTCAACGCCGACGGCTCCAGGGGAACCATCGACTCCTTCCCGTGGAGCGGCAAGCAGGTGATGGACTCGGCGTTCGGTCCGGACGGTGCGTACTACGTGCTGGACTACGGCGCCGGCTGGGGCAACGGGGACGCCAACTCGGCGGTCTACCGGTTCGACTACGTCGGCGGCGGCAACCGGGCGCCGATCGCGGTGGCCAACGCCACCCCGACCTCCGGGGCGGCACCGCTGACCGTGACCTTCTCCTCGGCCGGCTCGGTCGACCCGGAGGGCGGCTCGCTGACGTACTCCTGGAACTTCGGCGACGGCACCACCTCGACGGCGGCCAACCCGACGAAGACGTACAGCGCGGACGGGCAGTACACGGCGACGCTGACCGTACGGGATCCGTCCGGCGCGACCGGCAACGCCAGCGTGCCGATCAACGTCGGCAACACCGCGCCGACGGTCACCGTCAACACCCCGGCGTCCGGCCAGGTGGTGGCGTTCGGTGAGGCGGTGCCGTTCCAGGTCACCGTCACCGATCCCGAGGACGGCACGATCGACTGTTCCCGGGTCAGGATGACCTACCTGCTCGGACACGACAGCCACGCCCACGAGATCACCTCGACCACCGGCTGCTCCGGCACCATCACCATCCCGGTGGACGGCGAGCACGACGACGCCGCGAACATCTTCCCGGTCTTCGACGCCCAGTACACCGACAACGGCGGGCTGACCACCCACAACCAGAGTGAACTGGCGCCGAAGGAGCGGCAGGCCGAGCACTACGACACCTCCTCCGGCGTCGCCAAGTACGCCAAGACCCCCGCCGAGGGCGGATACACCGTCGGTGACATCAACAACGGCGACTGGATCGCGTTCCAGCCGTACCGGTTGAACAACGTCAACGGGTTCACCGCCCGGGTCTCGTCGGCCGGTGCCGGCGGCACCCTCCAGATCCGGGCCGGCTCCGCCACCGGCACGCTGCTCGGCAGCGCCACCGTGTCGGCCACCGGAAGCTGGGACACCTTCGCCACCGTCACCGGCACCATCAGCAACCCGCCAAGCGGCACCACCACGCTCTACCTGACCTTCGCCGGCTCCGGCACCGGTTTCCTCTACGACCTGGACGCCTTCACCCTGACCACCGGCACCCCTCCCAGCAACACGGGGACCGGTCCGATCGTCGGGCTGGCCGGCAAGTGCCTGGAGATCGACGGCGGCAGCACCGCCGATGGTGCACAGGCACAGATCTGGAGCTGTACGGGTTCGGCGCACCAGACCTGGACCCGCAACGGACAGACGCTGCGTACTCTCGGTAAGTGCCTGGACGTCAACGGCGCCGCGACCGCCAACGGCACCAAGATCCAACTTTGGACCTGCAACGGGGGCAACGCCCAGAACTGGGCCGCACAGTCCGACGGCACCCTCCGCAACCCGTCGTCGGGTAAGTGCCTGGACGTCTCCAACAACAGCTCCACCGACGGCCAGAACGTCCACCTCTGGGACTGCATAAGCGGCGCCGCAAACCAGCGCTGGACCCTGCCCTGACGTGAAAGGAAGGGCCCCTTCTTATCGCATTTTGTAGAAGAAGGGGCCCTTCCTAACCGCCCTCACGAGGAGAGCGACAATGCGTAGACGACTGTCCCGCCCCAATCGGAAGCCGACCCGTACCCTGCTCGGCGTCGCCACCACCATGCTGGCGGTGCTGGCCTGCACCACGGTGCCGGCCGGCCCGGCCAGCGCCGCCGACGCCCCGTACGACGTCCTGGTCTTCTCCAAGACCGCCGGGTTCCGGCACGACGCGATCCCGGTCGGGATCCAGACGATCCAGCAACTCGGTGCGGCGAACAGCTTCACCGTGACCGCCACCGAGGACGCGAACACGTTCAACACCAGCAACCTGGCCCAGTACGAGGCCGTGGTCTTCCTCAACACCACCGGCGACGTGCTCAACTCCACCCAGCAGAGCGCGTTCGAGTCCTACATCCGCGGCGGCAAGGGGTACGTCGGGGTGCACTCCGCCGCCGACACCGAGTACGACTGGTCGTTCTACGGCAACCTGGTCGGGGCGTACTTCTCCTCGCATCCGGCGATCCAGCAGGCCAACGTGAAGGTGACGGACCGGGGGCACGCGGCAACCGCCCACCTGCCGCAGACCTGGACCCGCACCGACGAGTGGTACAACTTCCGGACCAACCCCCGGTCGACCGCCAAGGTGCTGGCGACGCTCGACGAGTCGTCGTACTCCGGCGGCGGGATGGGCGCGGACCATCCGCACGTCTGGTGCAAGACGTACGAGGGTGGCCGGTCCTTCTACACCGGCGCCGGGCACACCCAGGCGTCGTACAGCGACTCGGCCTTCCGGGCACACCTGCTCGGCGGCATCCGGTACGCGGCCGGCCGGTCCAAGGCCGACTGCCGACCGGAGAGCGGCTACAGCACCCTCTACAACGGCTCCACCACCGGCTGGTCCCAGGCCGGTCCGGGCAGCTTCAGCAACTCCGACGCCACGCTGACCTCGACCGGCGGGATGGGGCTGTACTGGTACAACGCGAAGCAGTTCTCGTCGTACTCGCTGAAGCTGGACTGGCGGATTCCCGGCGACGACAACTCCGGGGTCTTCATCGGCTTCCCGTCGTCGACCGATCCGCAGTCGGCGATCGACAACGGTTACGAGATCCAGATCGACGCCACCGACACCTCGGACCGGACCACCGGATCGGTCTACGGCTTCAAGTCCGCGGACCTAGCGGCCCGGGACGCCGCGCTGAACGCGCCGGGCGAGTGGAACAGCTACGAACTGCTGGTCGAGGGGGAGCGGCTGCGGGTCTACCTGAACGGCGTACTGGTCAACGACTTCACCAACACCGATCCGGTGCGGTCGCTGGCCGGGTACATCGGGATCCAGAACCACGGCAGCGGCGACGACGCCTCGTTCCGGAACATCCGGATCAAGGAAATCGGCGGCACCGACCCGAACCCGCCGACCAACACGACGATCCAGGCCGAGGCGTTCAGCGCACAGAGCGGGGTCACCGTGGTCAGCAAGGCCAGCGCCGTCGGCGGTGCGCTGATGGGGTACCTCGACCCGGGTGACTGGGCGGCGTACAACGGGCAGAACCTGACCGGGGTCACCTCGCTGCGGGCCCGGATCGCCTCCGGCGGTGCCGGCGGCACTCTCCAGGTCCGGTCCGGTTCACAGACCGGTACGGTGCTCGGCACGGCGACGATCTCGAACACCGGTGGCTGGGAGAACTACGCCGAGGTGAGTGCCGCGCTCTCCGGGGTGCCGAGCGGCACGCAGAACCTGTACCTGACCGTCGCTGGTTCCGGCAGCGGGCTGTACGACGTCGACGAGTTCACCCTGCTGCGCACCACCCCCGGCGGTTCCGGCACCGGTCCGATCGTCGGGCTGGCCGGCAAGTGCCTGGAGATCGACGGCGGGGCGACCGCCGACGGCAGCCAGGCGCAGATCTCGACCTGTACCGGCTCGGCGCGGCAGACCTGGACGGTGAACGGTCAGACGTTGCGGGCCCTGGGCAAGTGCCTGGACGTCAACGGAGCAGGCACCGCCAACGGCACCAAGATCCAACTCTGGACCTGTACCGGTGGTGCGGCGCAGAACTGGGCTCCGCAGTCCGACGGCACCCTGCGCAACCCGTCGTCCGGAAAGTGCCTGGACGTGTCGAACAACAGTTCGGCGGACGGCCAGAACGTCCATCTCTGGAGCTGCACGTCCGGCGCCGCCAACCAGAAGTGGACCCTGCCCTGAGCTGAACTGAACTGAACTGAACTGAACTGAACTGAACTGAGCTGAGCTGGGCGGCGGGCGGCAGGGCGTGCGTTCCACGGTCGGGCTGGCCCCCGCCGCCCGCGCTCACGGGTGCACCGCGCTACCGCTCATCCACCCGCTCGGAGCCCTCGCCTCCGGGTCCGGGCAGCCCCGCCTTCCGATCGGGAGGCGGGGCTTCCTTGGCACGCCCGACACCGCCTAGAGTGGGCTTGGCGATCCTCGGTGATGGCCGGTGACCGGGCGGGAGGCGCAACCTGCCCGGCGAAGGTGCGGATACGCACTGCCGGCCTCGTCGCCGGGGAATTCCGCCACCGTCCCGGACGGTCACCCTCGCCCCGGTCCACCGGCGCCACATCCGGCGCAGTCGCGAATCCCGCGTGATCAACAGGGAGAAAGACCATGGCGCGACCCATCACGCTCTTCACCGGCCAGTGGGCCGACCTACCGTTCGAGGAGGTGTGCCGGCTCGCCTCCGAATGGGGCTACGACGGGCTGGAGATCGCCTGTTGGG
This sequence comes from Plantactinospora alkalitolerans, assembly GCF_015690345.1. Taxonomy (GTDB): domain Bacteria; phylum Actinomycetota; class Actinomycetes; order Mycobacteriales; family Micromonosporaceae; genus Plantactinospora; species Plantactinospora alkalitolerans. The sequence continues at coordinate 5,631 of NZ_JADPUN010000120.1, forward strand.
GCGATCACTTCGAGGTCGACAAGGCGCTCGCCGACGAGTCGTACGTCGAGCGCAAGCGGGAGACGCTGGCCAAGTACAACCTGAAGGTCTGGACGATCTCCAACCACCTGGTCGGGCAGGCGGTCTGCGACCACCCGATCGACGAGCGTCACCGGGACATCCTGCCGGCCCGGATCTGGGGCGACGGGGAACCGGAAGGGGTCCGGCAGCGGGCCGCCGAGGAGATCAAGGACACCGCCCGGGCGGCGGCGAAGCTCGGGGTCAAGACCGTCGTCGGATTCACCGGCTCGTCGATCTGGCACACCCTGGCCATGTTCCCGCCGGTCCCGCCGTCGATGATCGAGAAGGGGTACGAGGACTTCGCGAACCGGTTCAACCCGATCCTCGACGTCTTCGACGAGGTCGGCGTACGGTTCGCGCACGAGGTGCACCCCAGCGAGATCGCGTACGACTACTGGACCACCAAGCGGACCCTGGAGGCGATCGGGAACCGCCCGGCGTTCGGGCTCAACTGGGACCCGTCGCACTTCGTCTGGCAGGAACTCGACCCGGTGAACTTCATCTTCGACTTCGCCGACCGGATCTACCACGTGGACTGCAAGGACGCGAAGGTGCGTACCGGGGATGGGCGGCGGGGGCGGCTCGCCTCCCACCTGCCCTGGGCGGACCTGCGCCGGGGTTGGGACTTCGTCTCCACCGGCCACGGCGACGTGCCCTGGGAGGACTCGTTCCGGGCGCTGAACGCGATCGGATACGACGGCCCGATCTCGGTCGAGTGGGAGGACGCCGGGATGGACCGGCTGGTCGGTGCTCCCGAGGCGTTGCAGTTCGTCCGGCGGCTGGCCTTCGACGCCCCGAGCGCGGCGTTCGACGCCGCGTTCAGCAGCAAGGACTGAGGTACGCGGTCAGCAGCAGGGACTGAGGTACGCGGTCAGCAGCGGGGACTGGGACAGCGCGGTCAGCAGCAGGGACTGGGACTGGGCGCGCTCATGGACAGGGTGAAGGGGTCGGCCCGGTAGCGGGTCGACCCCTTCGTCCAACACGGGACCGGGTGCCTCGAGGTGCCTCGGTCAGAACGTGGTGCCGTTGGCTCCCGACCCGGATGCCGCCGCCCGCGAGGCGGGCGTCGTCGCCGAGCCGGATGACGGGGTCTTCTTGGCCGATGATCCGACGCCCGAGTCGGCGTAGCTGCCGCCGTCTCCGGAGCCCAGTTCGGCCGACCCGCCGTTGCCCGTACCCAGTTTCTCGCCCAGCCGGGTGTGGCTGAGTCGATCCTTGCCCTCGGTGTAGAGCCGGTTGGCCTGGGCCTGAGCCACGCCGGCCGCTTCCTGCACCGTCGGGTGGTCGAGGACCTGACGGCCCTTGAGGACCAGCTCCTCGTACCTCTCCCGGCCCGCGCGGGCGCCCAGGACGAAGCCCACAGCCAGCCCGCCGACGAACCACAGCTTTCCGCGCATGACGGCTCCTCTCCATGTCTGACGCGGTCGAGTGCCTCCGGGTCTCACCGGTAGGCGACCGTGTCGCGCCTGCGTTGTCTGTCCCCAAGTCGGTACCCATCCTCCACCGATGTCATGCCTGGTTGTGGCCCGCATAGCGATTTGTCCGGATATCTGGCAGGTCGTGTCGCCGGCACCGTCGGGCAATAACCCGGTAGCCCGGCACCCCCGTCTGTCCTGTACTCTTGTCCCGTCGCACGGCAACCGGAGAGATCCAGTGCCGGGCCACGGCGATCCCCCGTAGCTCAATTGGCAGAGCAGCCGGCTGTTAACCGGCAGGTTTTTGGTTCGAGTCCAAACGGGGGAGCTTCTGGTCAGGGAGGACACCCCGGTTCGCCGGAGGAGTTGATCTCCGGCCCTCGGTTCGGCCACACCCTACGGTTTCTCGGCATGACGGGTGTCCGCCCAGCCCAGGTGGCGGCATGGCTCGAGCAACGACTGTGATCTGAACCGTGCTGGAAGCCGCTGCCTCTCATGGTCCGGCGGAGCCTCTCACCTATATCGGCGGAGCCTCCTGCTTCGGGCCGGGGTGAACCCGATGGGCTGCGACCGCAACGTCCCGGTACGGCCAAAGCTGAGGGCCGGAACCGAACCTCCTTGAACAACCGAGGGTGCGAAGGTCGGGAGGACCGCGCAGTTCTGCGCCGAATCTCGATCCAGTTTGTGCTTCAGCAGTGCGGCTCGTAGTGCCGATTGACGCACGCTAATGAGAGCTCGAGGCCGCATCCGTCATCGAGTTGAGGGATCGCGGCGCCTAGCTGATCTTCGAGCCGGACGGCACCGAGCGTTCCGCCAGGCGCGTCCGGCGCGCGGCGTCAAAGAATTTCCGGTTGGTCATTCCTTCGCTCCGACCCGTCCCATACCACCACTCAGTAGGGCTTTTCCGTGTTCGGGGCACACACCGAAAAGCCGCAGTTGGACGTTCAATTGACGATCTCCGTGGGTCCGCCTAATGTCCGGCTGGTCGAATCACCGACGCAGAAAGGGTCCGGGGAAATGTCGGAAAAGAAGATGAAGCGGATTCTGCGGAGCAAGCTGCGCACGTGGGGGTGGATGTACCGATGACAACACTCGCGGTTCGCGCGGAGGACGCGTCCGTACTCGCTCGTAGGCCCGCCATCACCCGGATGGCCGGCGTGGGCACCGCCGTGGCCGGCACCCCGATCTCGCAGCCCGAACTGCTCGGCCTGCTGGAGATCACCAACCCGAAGATCCGCTCGGTCTATCTGAACAGCGCGATCGATCGTCGCCACCTCACCTTGCCCGCCGCCGACGAGCACGGTCGCCGGGCTCCCGAGCCGCAGGGCGACCTCCTCGACAAGCACAAGCGGATCGCGATCGAGATGGGCGCTCAGGCCCTGCTCACCGCAGTGCAGCGGGCCGGCGCCACGCTGGCCGACCTGCGCCACCTCTGCTGCGTGACCTCCACAGGCTTCCTCACCCCGGGCCTGAGCGCGCTACTCATGCGGGAACTCGGTATCGACCCGCGGTGCAGCCGTTCGGACATCGTGGGGATGGGCTGCAATGCCGGCCTGAACGCGCTCAACGTGGTGTCCGGCTGGTCGGCCGCGCACCCGGGGGAACTGGCCGTTGTGCTCTGCAGCGAGGCGTGCTCCGCCGCGTATGCCCTGGACGGCACCATGCGCACCACCGTGGTGAACAGTCTCTTCGGCGACGGCGCGGCCGCCGTGGCGCTGGTCGCGGACTCGGGTGTCGGGGACGGCAGCGCGGGCGGCCCGCGGATTCTCAAGTTCGCCAGCTACCTGATCACCGACGCGATCGACGCCATGCGCTACGAATGGGACCGCGAAAAGGACAGGTTCAGCTTCTTCCTTGACCCGCAGATCCCGTACGTCGTGGGAGCGCATGCCGAAACCGTGATCGGCACCCTGCTGGACGGAACGGGTCTGCGCCGCAGTGACATCGCGCACTGGCTGGTGCACTCCGGCGGCAAGAAAGTGATCGACGCGGTGGTGGTGAATCTCGGGCTGACCCGGCACGATGTCCGGCACACCATCGGTGTGCTGCGCGATTACGGAAACGTCTCCAGCGGTTCCTTCCTCTTCTCCTACGAACGCCTGGCCGACGAGGGTGTTGCTCGGCCGGGAGAATACGGCGTTCTGATGACCATGGGTCCGGGCTCGACGATCGAAATGGCGCTGGTCCAGTGGTGAGCGGGGTGGGCATGCAGGACGACGTGGTCCGGATCGATGGGGCGGCACCGGTCTCGGCGGCTCTGGTCGAGACCCTCCAGTCACTGTGCGACAGGGTCGAGGACGGCCCCGGAACCGGGCTGACCACCATCTACATATCCGGCACGCCGGCACACGGCTGGACCGGTGAACTGACTGTCGGGCTGACAACCAAGTGGGAGCGGGCGCTGCGCCGGCTGGAGCGGTTGCCCGCGCCGACCGTCGCGGTGGTGTCCGGTGACTGCGGCGGCCCGGCCCTGGACGCGTTGCTGGCCACCGACTTCCGCGTCGCCACGCCGGAGACCCGGCTGATCATGGCGCTCGACGGCGATGCCACCTGGCCGAGCATGGCGTTGTTCCGGCTGGGCCGGCAGGGCGGCGGGGCGGTCCGCCGGGCCGCGCTGCTCGGCGCACCGCTCGACGCGGCCCGCGCACTGGCCCTGGGCCTGTTCGACGAGGTGACCGACGACCCGGGCCCGGTGCTGCTCGACCTGGCAGAGCTGGCCGAGGGCCTGGCCGGCCAGGAGCTGGCCATCCGGCGCCAACTGCTCGCCGACGCCGCGCGTACCAGCTTCGAGGAGGCCCTCGGCTCGCACCTGGCGGCTTGTGATCGCATGCTGCGGCGTGGGGCCGGCAGATGACCGCTCCCGCCGGGCACGCGGCGGCCGTGCTGACCGGTGAGCTGCGCGCGGACCGGGTGCAACTGGCCGCGGCCGCCGAGCGCGGCGAGCGTAGGCTCGCCGCGCTGTCCGAACCGGCGGTGCGTACACCTGGCGAGCGGACCGAGGCGGAAGCGGTGCACGAGGAACTGCGCACCGCACGCGCGGAGTTCCTGGCGGCACACACCGAGCGGGTGTACGACGAACTCACCGCGGGCCGCACCCGTTATCTGCGGCTCGACGAGCTGGTCGAGGCGGCGAGTCGGGCGTTCCCGGGGCTGGTGCCGAACGCCGCCCAGCTCGCCGCCGAACGATCGCGCCCGCAGGCGGGTAAGGAAGCCCGCGAGATCGATCAGGCCATCTTCCTGCGCGCTGTGCTGCGATCACCGGTGGCCGGCCGCCATCTGATCGACGCCATGCTCCGGCCCACCCCGCGCGCGATGGAGTTGTTGCCCGAATTCCAGGTGACCGGACAACTGCGGATGGCGGCGGTGCACCTGGAGCGGCGGGCCGGGGTGGCGCGGCTGACCCTGTGCCGTGAGGACTGTCTCAACGCCGAGGACGAGACCCAGGTCGACGACATGGAGACCGCGGTCGACCTGGCGCTGCTCGACCCGCAGGTACGGGTGGGGATGGTCCGCGGCGGCCCGATGAGTCATCCACGCTACCGGGGACGACGGGTGTTCAGCGCCGGGATCAACCTCAAGAAGCTGTCTGCGGGCGACATCCCGCTGGTCGGCTTCCTGCTCCGGCGCGAGCTCGGCTATCTGCACAAGTTGCTGCGCGGCCTGGCGTCGGCCGAGCCCGGCGGGTGGCGTCCCGTACTGCGCACCAAGCCGTGGCTGGCCGCGGTGGACACCTTCGCGATCGGCGGCGGCACGCAGATGCTGCTGGTGTTCGACCACGTGATCGCTGCCGCGGACGCGTACTTCAGCCTGCCGGCCGCCCGCGAGGGCATCGTGCCCGGCGTGGCCAACTTCCGGTTCGCCCGGGTGGCGGGTCCCAGGATCGCCCGGCAGGTGATCCTGGCCGGGCGCCGGATCCGGGCCGTCGAACCGGACGCCCGGGTGCTCGTCGACGAGGTGGTCGAACCCGAGCAGATGGATGCCGCTGTCGAGCGGGCGCTGACCCGGCTGGACGGCGAGGCGGTGGTCGCCAACCGGGCCATGCTGGCGGTCGGCGAGGAGTCGGTTGACGAGTTCCGGACGTACCTGGCCGAGTTCGCCCTGCATCAGGCGCTGCGCATCTACGGAGCCGACGTGCTGGACAAGGTGGACAGGTTCGCGGGGCGGGTGACATGAGCGGCACGGACGCCGCTCGGGTGCGGTACGAGAAGAAGGACCACGTCGCATGGGTGACCCTGAACCGGCCGCGCGTGCTCAACGCCCTGGACCTCCGTACCCATGAGGAACTCGGCGCGGTGTGGGACGACGTGGAGCGGGACGACGACGTGCGGGTGGTGGTGCTGACCGGCGCGGGGAACCGGGCCTTCTCGGTCGGCCAGGACCTCAAGGAGCGGGGTCGGCTGGACGCCGACGGCACGGCGCCAACCACCTTCGGCAGCCGCGGCCAGCCAGGCTGGCCGCGACTGACCGAGCGCTTCACGCTCTCCAAGCCGGTGGTTGCGCGGGTCGACGGGTACGCCCTGGGCGGCGGTTTCGAACTTGCCCTGGCGTGTGACCTGATCGTGGCCTCGGACCGGTCGGTCTTCGCGCTGCCCGAGGTACGGCTCGGCCTGGTGCCCGGTGCCGGAGGCGCGTTCCGGCTGGCTCGCCAGATGCCACAGAAGGTCGCCATGGGCTATCTGCTGACCGGCCGGTGGATGGACGCCGCGACGGCCTTGTGGTTCGGGCTGGTCAACGAGGTGGTGGCCGCCGATCGTCTGGACGACTGCGTGCGGGACTGGGTCGGCGACCTGCTGGAGGGTGCACCGCTGTCGCTCTGCGCGATCAAGGAGGCGGTGCTGCGCTCGGCGGACGTGCCGTTGGAGAACGCCTTCGTCACCGCGTACACCTGGGAGGAGCGCCGCCGGCGCAGCCGCGACGCGGTCGAAGGGGTCCGGGCGTTCACCGAGAAGCGTGCTCCGGTCTGGTCGGGGGAATGAGGCGGCGGCACGGCCGCTCTGCAGGATTTGATGAAGGGCGATGCGAGGTTGCCGGTACAGGGGTCCCTTGATTCCCGCTGGTCGTACTGAGGAATTTCGTCTCTACCGCGAGCCGGACGCGTGCAGCCGCTTCCAGTTGACGACCGCGGTCGACGCGTCGGCGGCGCTGCCGCAGTTGGACTGCGGGTTTGTGTCCGGTCACCGTGGATAACCGCGGTATCCCGCCCACCGAGGCCGGTGCCGACGGATTCACGCCAGAGGACATGGCGACCGACCGGCCGGCTCGAACACCACGGCACAACCGGCGAGACCCGTGCATCGGGCAGCCGTGTGTGCCGACATCACCGAGTCCCACCCGTGAACGCTGTAGAAATGGTGAGATCGAAGATTTTCGGCATGGTTCTCTTCGCGCTGTTTCTCACGGCTGACTGCCGTTCCGTGTTGCCGGCCGTGTCGCCACCGAATACCTCCGGAGAATCCCCATCGCCGTCCGTCTCGGCGTCCGCCGACCCTGCCGGGTTCACCGCTTGTGTGCGGGCGCACGGCATGCCAGAATTCCCCGATCTCGACGAGTTCGGGGGGTTCGACCTGGGGCCCGGCTCCGGTGTGGATCCCGGCACGCCTGAGTACCACGACGCCTACGAGGCATGCCAGAACAACGTCTGAGATCATTAATGGCGTCCAACCGAGGAGTCCTCCGGTTGGACGCCAGTCGCCATTCCTGGTCAGTTGGACGCCGTTGTCGGGCGTCTGGTGGTCGTGTGATCCTGATGTCCAGAATCCTTCAAGGAAGTGATGTGACCGGGGGTAGAAAATGGTCGGACGGCGAATCGATCTGCACCGCCGGGATCTGCACGGCAGCGTCGCCGATCCGGTGTTGGACACGATGAACTTCCTCAACGAGGTGACATTGCGGTACCCGGAGGCGATTTCGTTCGCGCCCGGCCGGCCGTACGACGGCTTCTTCGAGACCGAGGAGATTTTCGGGCACGTCCGCCGGTACCTCGATCACCTGCTGGAAGAGGGCGCCTCACCGGCCCAGGTACGGACCGCGATGTATCAGTACGGCCCGGCCGCCGGTCAGATTCGCGAGATCATCGCGGACTCGCTGCGGGTCGACGAGGGGATCGAGGTGTCGCCGGGCGCCATCGTCGTCACCGTCGGGGCGCAGGAGGGCATGTTGCTGGTCCTGCGCGCACTGTTCACCGGGCCCGAAGACGTGCTGCTGGTATCCAGTCCCTGCTACGTCGGCATCACCGGGGCGGCCCGGCTGCTCGACATCCCGGTCGCCCCGGTCGAGGAGCGTTCGGACGGCTTCCATTGCGCCGATCTGGCTGCGGCGATCGACCGGGAACTGGCCCAGGGCCGGCGGCCCCGCGCCTTCTACGTGGTGCCCGACCATTCCAACCCGTCCGGCACCACGATGAGCCGGGCCGCCCGCGACGAACTGATCGAACTGGCCGCCCACCACCAACTGCTGGTCCTCGAGGACAGCCCGTACCGGTTGGTCAGTCCGGGTACACCGCTGCCCACGCTGAAGTCGCTGGACCGGCGGCGATCGGTGGTCCACCTTGGCTCGTACTCCAAGACGGTCTTTCCTGGGGCACGGGTCGGCTTCGTCGTCGCCGACCAGCGGGTCGAGTCCGATGGCGAGGGGGAGGTGCTGCTGGCCGACGAGCTATCCAAGATCAAGAGCATGGTCACGGTGAACACCTCGTCACTGAGCCAGGCGGTGGTGGCCGGCACGCTGCTCGCCGCGGGCGGCCGCATCTCCGAGCTCAACGTCAAGGCCGCGGCGTACTACGGCGAGGCGATGCAGGACGTGCTGCGCCGCCTCGACGAATACCTGCCCGCCGCCCGGCGCGAGGAACTGGGGATTACCTGGAACAGCCCCAGCGGCGGCTTCTTCCTCACCATGCGGGTCCCGTTCCGGGCCGACAACGCCGCACTCACCCGTTCGGCGCAGGACCACGGCGTCATCTGGACGCCGATGTCCTACTTCTACCCGTTGGGCGGCGGCCACCACGGGATCCGGCTGTCCATCAGCTACCTCACCCCGGCCGAAATCGACACGGGAATCGCACGGCTCGCTGCCTTCATCGAGATGGAGGCCCGACAGCACCAGCAGGCACTCTCGCCGGTGGCGCACACCAGCGCTTCTGCGAGAGGCGGACAATGAACACAGCAGAGCAGGAAGAGTTCGACGTGGTGGTGGTGGGTGGCGGGCCCGGCGGTTCGACGCTCAGCACATTGGTCGCGATGCAGGGCCACCGGATCCTGCTCCTGGAGAAGGAAACCTTCCCCCGCTATCAGATCGGCGAATCGCTGCTGCCCTCCACGGTGCACGGCATCTGCCGGATGCTCGGCGTGACCGAGGAACTGGCGGCGGCCGGCTTCCCCAAGAAGAAGGGCGGCACGTTCCGGTGGGGCGCCAATCCCACGCCGTGGAACTTCGCCTTCTCCGTCTCACCCAAGATCGCCGGGCCGACGTCGTTCGCGTACCAGGTCAAGCGCAGTGAGTTCGACAAAATTCTGCTGGACAACGCGGCCAGCAAGGGTGTCGAGGTGCGGCAGAACTGCGCGGTCGAGGATGTCATCGAGGATGGCGACAAAGTGATCGGAGTCCGGTATGCCGACGCGGCCGGCACCGAGCACCGCGTGCTGGCCAGGTGGGTGGTCGACGCCTCCGGCAACAGCAGCCGGATCTACAAGCGGGCCGGCGGTACGCGCGAGTACTCCGAGTTCTTCCGCAGCCTGGCTCTCTTCGGCTACTTCGAGAACGGTAAGCGCCTGCCCGCACCGAACTCCGGCAACATCCTGTCCTGCGCGTTTCCCAGCGGCTGGTTCTGGTACATCCCGCTCAGCGACACACTGACCAGTGTCGGTGCTGTCGTCCGCCGGGAGGAGGCGGCCAAGGTTCAGGGCGACCCGGAGGCCGCGCTGAAGGCCCTGGTCGCCGAGTGCCCCCTGGTCGAGGAATTCCTCTCCGGCGCCACCCGGGTCACCGAGGGCCAGTATGGCCAGTTGCGGGTACGCAAGGATTACTCGTACCACAACACCACGTTCTGGCGGCCGGGGATGGTGCTGATCGGCGATGCGGCCTGTTTCGTCGACCCGGTCTTCTCCTCCGGCGTGCACCTGGCCACCTACAGCGGCCTGCTCGCCGCGCGTTCGATCAACAGCGTGCTGGCCGGCACGGTCGAGGAGCGGGCGGCCTTCGAGGAGTTCGAGACCCGCTATCGCCGCGAGTACGCCGTCTTCTACGAGTTCCTGATGTCGTTCTACGACATGCACGTCGACGAGAACTCGTACTTCTGGTCCGCCAAGAAGGTCACCCGCAGCAGTCACACCGAACTTGAGTCGTTCGTCCAGCTCGTGGCGGGCCTCACGTCGTCCGACTTCGAGCTTGCCGGCGCCGAGGACGCCGCCGTCCGGTTCAAGGAGCGGTCGTCGGAGTTCGCCGGTGCCATCGAAACGCTGGTGGACCAGCGGGAGCAGAGCATGGCCCCCCTGTTCAGATCGTCGGTGGTACGCCGGGCGATGCGGGACGGCGCCCAGGTGCAGACCCGCGCCCAGCTCGGCGAGGATGCCGGCGTGGAGTCGCCCGTCTTCGGTGGCGGCCTGATCCCCTCCTCGGACGGGATGTTCTGGGAAGTGCCCGCCTAGCACTGCTACGGCGGGTTGCCGAGTTGCCCGAAGGCGGACCAGGCCGCGGCCCGGAACCGGTCGTCCGCCCACCCTCGGAGGAAGGCCCGACATTACGAGCCGTACGCGGGGCGATCCGGGTCCGGGCGGACGAGCGGGAGCTGATTCTCGCCGCCGCGACCGAGTTGGCCGCGCTGCGGCGCGAGATCGCGCGGTGAGCGCCGCGCCGTATCGCGGGTAATGAGCGCCGCATCGCGCGGTGGAAGGGGTAGGGGTAGGGGTAGCCAAGGGCACCCGATTTCTCTGGGGTTTCGCCCAGAAAAAAGCGGTGCTACGTTTGTTTCGCTATCGAGAAATTTCTGTTCTCGGATGCTGCTCGAACGACTGCGGGGGTCGGATACGTGGCAGAAAACCATCAGGAAAAAGCCTTGAGTCGATTGTTGGCAATCTGTGCTAAACCACCGCGACCGATCGTCGACACAGGAGCCGCCGGGAATGCCGCCCACGACAAGATCGAGCAGCAGCCAGTCGTTCTGGTTGAGGTCGACACCGTAGTTCTGGCCGATTCGCCGCGGCTGTCCGGCGTGAACGACGAGCACGTCGAGATGCTCGCCGCAATCGAGGGCCCTCTTCCGCCAATTGTCGTGCACCGCGGCACCATGCAGGTGATCGACGGTGTGCACCGCCTCTGGGCGGCCGCGCGGCGCGGACAGCGGACGATCCCGGTGCGCTTCTTCGACGGGGACGAGTCCGAGGCGTTCGTCCTCGCCGTACGCCTCAATGTGGAGCACGGCCTCCCGCTCGCGCTCGCCGACCGCAAGCGGGCCACGGAGCGGATCATCGCGTCCCACCCCGAGTGGTCCGACCGGCGGGTCGCGTCGGTCACCGGGACCTCGCCGGTGACCGTGGCCGAGTTACGCCGCCGGGTCGTCGGAGAGGCGTCGGCGATCGGCAGCCGGGTCGGGCAGGACGGGCGGATCAGGCCGCTCGACGGCAGCGCCGGACGTCGGCTGGCGGGCCAGCTCATGATCGAGAATCCCACCTTCTCCCTGCGGCAGGTGGCCAGGGCCGCGAGAATCTCCCCGGAGACCGCCCGGGACGTACGCAACCGGTTGCGCAATGGGCAGGACCTGGTGCCCGGCCGGCTCAGGCGCGACGCCGCAGCGGCCGGGGAACCGGCGGTCGGCGGCGGGCACGAGGTCGCCACGGTCAGCATTCTGCTGCTGCCGGCCCAACCGCCGCGTCAGCCGGTGCTGGATCACGCTGCCGCGGTCAACCGGCTCAGGTCCGACCCGGCGCTGCGCTACAGCGAGACCGGCCGCAACCTGCTGCGCCTGCTCAGCCTGCACGCGCTCTGGACCGAGGACTGGGAGGGGATCCTGCACAACCTTCCACCGCACTGCAGCGGCATGGTCGCCGACCTGGCCCGGCAGTTCGCCGATCTGTGGACCGACTTCGCGGCCCGGCCCGTCCAGGACGTCGCCCAGGTGGGCTGACACCCACGGAAAGTCCAAGCAGACATCTCGAGCGGTTGGACGACCCCGGTGGCCGTCCTCTGCAGCCATGCATCCGGAGGCTTGCCATGGACATCCGCACCATTGATCACCTTGAATTCTATGTCGAGGATGCCGAGAAGGGGGCCGCCGAACTGTGCGACCTGTTCAACTTCGCGGTCCGCGGTCAAGGCGGTCCCGAAACGGGGCTGCCCGGCCAGCGGTCGGTGCTGCTACGCCAGAACGACATCACCGTGCTGGTCACCTCGGCCAGGGGCGCGGGGCACCGTGCCGCGGAGCACGTGCGTGAGCACGGCGCCGGCGTGGCCGTGGTCGGCTTCGCGGTCGACGACGCGGCCACCGCGTACGCCGAGGCCGTCGGCAGGGGCGCCGAGCCGGTAGCCGAGCCGGTCGTGTACGAGCGGAACGGCGAGAGTGCCACCTTCGCGACGGTGCGCGGCTTCGGCGATGTCGCCCACCGGTTCACATCGCGTACGGGATCGGGTGGATCCTTCGCGCCCGGCGCGATCGAGGAGATCACCGTCGCCGGCCCGGCGCCCGGCCTGCTGCACACCATCGACCACCTCGCGGTGTGCCTGCCGGCCGGCACCCTGGACGCGACCGTCCGCTGGTACCAGGAGGTATTCAACTTCGAACAGACCTTCGAGGAGCGCATCGTCGTGGGCCGGCAGGCGATGAAATCCAAGGTGGTGCAGAGCGCGTCGCGGGGCGTCACCTTCACGATCATCGAACCGGACACCACCCGCGCGCCCGGCCAGATCGACACCTTCATCCGTGACAACGCGGGCGCGGGCGTGCAGCACGTGGCGTTCCTCACCGACGACATCGCGGCCGGGGTACGCGACTGCACCGAACGCGGCATGCGATTCCTGTCCACGCCGGCCGAGTACTACGCCGCCCTGCCGGGACGCCTGGGTGACGTGGGCGTTCCGGTGGCGACCCTGCGCGAGCTGAAGATCCTGGCCGACCGGGACTACGGCGGCGTGATGCTGCAGATCTTCACCGAATCCCGGCACGAGCGGCGGACGCTGTTCTACGAGCTGATCGAACGGCACGGCGCACGCAGCTTCGGAAGCAACAACATCAAGGCACTCTACGAGGCGGTCGAGCGCCAGCAGACCACCGAGCGCGAAGCTCTTACGTGAGCCCACCCGCGGCGGAAAACCAGGAAGGTCCGATATCTGAGCCCGGTCCGGGCCCGCTCCGGTGATCCCGAAGGACGGATGGCGGCACTCGCCGTCGGCGCAACGCCCGTAGCGGACCACCGACTCGGTGTTCGTCACTGAAATGGGTTCGCGCCGACATTCGAGACGAATAATCGCCGACTGTCGGCTGGCTTCTCATTGGTGCGCGACGCCGGCTCAAAATGCGTCGGTTGGACACATTGCGCGCACATTGTGGCCGTGTAAAGCTTCCTCGGAGAATCCCTGCCCGAGGCCTGTCTGTGTGCGTTCCGCGCGGCCCGTGGACGACATTTCCGCGAAGCCTGGAAACGGCGGATCCCTCGCTTCAGATCCGGAGGAGACCACCGTGCTTGCCGCTCCCGTCCCCCCGATTCCCGCCCATCCGCTGCTCGTCTTCCTGTTGCAGGCCGGGCTGCTGTTGGCGCTGGCGATTCTGCTGGGCCGGCTGGCCGAGCGCCTCCGCATGCCGGCCATCGTCGGCGAGCTCACCGCTGGCGTCCTGCTCGGACCGTCACTGTTCGGCTGGCTGGCACCCGGCCTGTCCGGATGGCTGCTGCCGGCCCAGCCGGAACAGGCCCACCTGCTCGACGCGGTCGGCCAGGTCGGCGTGCTGGTGCTGGTCGGCCTCACCGGGATCGAGATGGACCTGCGGATGCTCCGCCGCCGCGGCCATACCGCGGTCCGAGTCAGCGTGGCCGGCCTGCTGGTCCCGCTCGCCCTCGGCATCGGGCTCGGATTCCCGCTGGCCCGCCTGCTCGACGTACCTGGCGACACGGCGGTGTTCGTGCTCTTCATCGGCGTTGCCATGTGTGTCAGCGCGATCCCGGTGATCGCCAAGACCCTGCTCGACATGCGGCTCATGCACCGCGACATCGCCCAGCTCACCCTGGCGGCCGGGACCGTCGACGACGCGGTCGGCTGGTTCCTGCTCTCGGTGGTGTCGGCGATGGCGGTCGGCGGCCTGACCGGGTGGAAGGTCGGCCTGGCTCTCGCGTACCTGATACTCGTGGTCGTGGTGGCGGTGGTGATCGGCAGGCCGGTGGTGCGGGCCGCAATGCGCTTCGCCGGTGACTCGCCGGAACGGACGGTCGCGATGTCGGCGACCCTGATCCTGCTGGCCGGTGCGGGCACCCAGGCACTCGGCCTCGAGGCGGTGTTCGGCGCGTTTCTCTGCGGCATGCTGATCGGGTCCGTCGGGGAGCACAGCCGGGTCCGCACCGCCGCGCTGCGAACCGTGGTGTTGGCCGTGCTCGCCCCGATCTTCTTCGCCACCGCCGGCCTACGCATCGACCTGCGCGCGCTGGCCCACCCGACGGTCCTCGGCGCCGCGGTGCTGGTGCTGGTCATCGCCGTCGTCGGCAAGTTCGCCGGCGCCTACCTGGGGGCCCGGCTCAGCCGCCTGAGCCGCTGGGAAGCGCTCGCCCTCGGCGCCGGCATGAACGCGCGCGGTGTCATCGAGGTGATCGTCGCCATGGTCGGCCTGCGGCTGGGCATCCTCAACACGGCCACGTACACGATCATCGTGCTGGTCGCCGTGGCCACCTCGTTGATGGCGCCACCGCTGCTCCGGATCGCCATGCGCCGCGTGCCGGTCACCCCGGAGGAGGAGGCCCGCCGTTGCCTCGGCGCCGTACCCGCCCCGGCCTCCGACGCAGCCCTGCCGCGTAACTGACCGGCCCCCGCGACAGCACAGCGGCGGTGGCCGTCGAGGCACGGCCACCGCGCGGCGCGCATGGATGTGCGTCGCCGATATTGCAGAACCGTCGGACGCCTCGGTCACGGTGACCGAGCGGGCCCACCGATCAGAGGTCGCGAACCCCCGCCCCGGCCCTCCTGAGACGCACCGGCCAGCACCGGATCAACCGCACAGTACAACGCATCACCGCTGACCGAAGCCGAATCCTGCCCATCCTCGCCGACGTCCCACTACCGAACCGGACATGACCACAAGACGTTGTAATCAGGGTGTCCAAACGGGGGAGCTTTCCCAACATCCCGCCCGCCGGCCCTGCCGGCGGGCATCGTCATACCCGGGGTCTGCTCGGCCTGCGGCGTCCTGCCCGCCGCTCTCGCGGAACCCGTGGATGTGACCGGCCGCCGGACAGGCGGCACGAAACGGGGGTGGGTGGAAGATGGCCGGGGCGCGGAACCGGATCGTCCTGCTGCTCGCCGCCGTGCTGGTGCTCGGCTGGCTGGTGGTGGGCGCCGTGTCGGCGCCGTACGCGGGCCGGCTCAGCGAGGTCGCCACCAACGACAACGCGGCGTTCCTGCCGGCCGACGCGGAAGCCACCCACGCCGAGGAACTCGCCGCCGGGTTCGTCGAACGGGAGACCATCCCCGCCCTCGTCGTCTACGCCCGGGACAGCGGCATCACCGACGCCGACCGACAGCAGGTGACGGACGACACCGCCCGGTTCGCGGCGGTACCGGGCGTCATCGCACCACTGCCACCGCCGATACCCAGCGAGGACGGCAAGGCGCTACAGGTGATCGTGCCGGTGGACAACACCGAGG
The DNA here is from genome assembly GCF_015690345.1 of Plantactinospora alkalitolerans. GTDB lineage: Bacteria > Actinomycetota > Actinomycetes > Mycobacteriales > Micromonosporaceae > Plantactinospora > Plantactinospora alkalitolerans. The sequence continues at coordinate 20,939 of NZ_JADPUN010000120.1, forward strand.
ACGACCAGACCCGGGCCGTGGTCATGGAACTGCGCCGGATCGCCGGCCACGGGCGGGACGGCGGCCAGACGGTCGTGGTCGGCGGCCCCGCCGGCCTGCTCGGCGACCTGATCGAGGTCTTCTCCTCGATCGACGGGCCGCTGCTGCTGGTCACCCTCGGTGTGGTGCTGGTGATCCTGCTCATCGTCTACCGCAGCCCCGTTCTGTGGATCATCCCCTTGCTGGCCGCCGGTCTGTCCTACGCACTCGCCGCGCTGGCCGTCTACTTCCTGGCCCAGGCCGAAGTGATCATGTTGAACGGGCAGGCCCAGGGCATCCTCACCGTGCTGGTCTTCGGCGCCGGGACCGACTACGCCCTGCTGCTGATCGCCCGCTACCGCGAGGAGCTGTGCCAGCACAAGAACGCCGTCCAGGCGATGCTCGCCGCCTGGCGCGGTGCCGCCCCGGCCATCTTCGCCTCCGGCGGCACCGTCATCGCCGGCCTGCTCTGCCTGCTGCTGTCCAGCCTCACCTCCAACCAGGCACTCGGGCCGGTCGCCGCGGTCGGGATCGGTGCCACCCTGGTCGTGATGCTCACCTTCCTGCCCGCGCTGCTGATGATCGGCGGGCGGCGGGCGTTCTGGCCGCGCTCGCCGTACGTCGAACACGCCGCCTCGGTCGGTCGGCTGTGGAAACCGATGGCCCACTTCATCGCCCGCCGGGCGCGGCTGGTCTGGGTGGTCACCACCCTGATCCTGATCGGGCTCGGCTTCGGCCTGACCCAGTTGGGTGCCACCCGGCTCGGCCAGACCGAGCTGTTCACCCACCGGACCGACTCCGTCATCGCCCAGGAGGTGATCGACCGGCACTACCCCGGCGGGCTGGGCAGCCCGGTCACCATCTTCACCCCGGTCGGCGCGGCCGACCGGGTCACGGCGGCGGCCCGCGCCGTACCGGGTGTGGCCGAGGTGCACCCGCAGCCGACCGGGGACACCAACGGCACCGATCCGGGCGGAGCGACCGGCCCCGGTGCCGGGCCGGGCACGCCGGGCGGTGGCACCGTCGAGCCGAAGGTGGTGGACGGCCGGGTGCAACTCCAGGCCACCCTGACGACGTCGGCCGACAGCGAGGAGGCGGAGGAGACGGTACGGCGGTTGCGGGTGGCCGTACACGCGGTGCCGGACGGGGAAGCGGTGGTGGGCGGCTTCACCGCGATCGGCGTGGACACCGCCGACGCGTCGACCCGGGACCGCAACGTCATCATCCCGGTCGTACTCGGGGTGATCGCGGTGATCCTGGCCCTGCTGCTCCGGGCACTGCTCGCGCCGGTGGTGCTGATCATCACCGTCGTCCTGTCGTTCCTGGCCACCCTCGGGTTGTGCGCACTGCTCTTCGAGTACGTCTTCGGTTTTCCGGGCGTCGACGCGTCGTTCCCGCTGTTCGCTTTCGTCTTCCTGGTCGCACTCGGGATCGACTACAACATCTTCCTGATGAGCCGGGTCCGGGAGGAGTCCGTCCGCCGGGGCACCCGGTCCGGGGTGCTGCGCGGGCTCGTCGTCACCGGTGGAGTCATCACCTCCGCCGGGATCGTGCTGGCCGCGACCTTCTCGGCGCTCGCCGTACTGCCGCTGGTGATCCTGATCGAACTCGGGGTCGCGGTCGCGCTCGGAGTGCTGCTGGACACCATCGTCGTACGCTCGCTCCTGGTGCCGGCCCTGACGTACGACATGGGGGCCGCGATCTGGTGGCCGTCCCGGCTCTCCCGCGAGCCGAACCATCCCGGCCGCGAGCCGAACCGTACCGACCGGGAGTGAGATCGTGTCCGACCTGCCGGCGGAGACCGATGTGGTGATCGTCGGCGGCGGCCTGGCCGGGCTGGCCGCCGCCCGCCGGCTGCACCGCGCCGGTACGCCCTGGCTGCTGATCGAGGCCGCCGACCGGCTCGGTGGCCGGGTCGCCACCGACGCCGTGGACGGCTACCTGCTCGACCGTGGATTCCAGGTCGTGAACACCGCCTATCCCCGGCTGACCGCCCTGGTGGACGTCGCCGCGCTGGACCTCGGCCTGTTCACCCAGGGGGCGCTGGTGCGCCGGGGCGACACGTTGCACCGGATGGTGCATCCGGTCCGGGATCCGCTCGGCGCGGGCCGTACGGTCCTCACCGGCCTCGCCGACGCCGCCGGCCTCGGCCGGGCCGCGCAGGTCCCCGGCGTACGGGAAGTCAGCAGCGTGGGGCGGGCCACCGACCGGCTCCGGTTGGCCGCGCTGGCGGTCCGTTGCGCGACCTCCCCGGTGGACCGGCTCCTGGCCGCTCCCGAGCTGAGCACCGAGATGGAGCTGCGCCGGGCCGGGCTCTCCGACCGGATCATCGAGGAACTGCTCCGGCCCTTCCTGTCCGGGGTGTTCGGCGAGCGGGAGCTGACCACGTCCAGTCACGTCTTCGCCATGATCGTCCGTTCCTTCGCCCGGGGGCGGATCGGACTGCCGGCGGCCGGGATCGGCGCCCTGCCGCAGGCCGTCGCGGATCCGCTGCCGGCATCCCTGAGCCTGCTGGGCGTCTCCGCCTCGGCGCTGCGACCGGGACTGGTACGCACCTCGGCCGGCGACATCCGCTGTCGAGCCGTGCTCGTCGCCACCGACCCGGTCACGGCGACCACCCTGTTGCCGTCCCTGGGCCGGGTACGCATGCACACGCTGACCACGTACTACCACTCCGCCGTCGAGGCGCCGATCGACGAGCCGATCCTGCTGCTGGACGGGGACCGGCGTGAACTCGTGGCGAACACGGTGCTGGTCAGCCGCGCCGCGCCGACGTACGCCCCGGTCGGGCGGCACCTGATCGCCAGCTCGGTGGCCGGTCCGCTGGTGCCGCCGGAACCACTGGTCCGCGCCGAACTTGCCCGCTTGTACGGCCGCCCGGTCGACGACTGGGACCATCTGACGACCGTGACGGTGCCGAACGCGCTGCCGGCGGCACCGGCACCGCAGGGCAGCCTGCGCAGGCCGGCGGTTGTGGGGGAGGGGATCTTCGTGGCCGGGGACCACCGGGCGAGTCCGTCGGTGCAGGGCGCCCTCGCCAGCGGCTGGCGGGCGGCCGGCGCCGTCCTGCGGTACCTGGGCGGCTGAGCGTACGGTCCCGACTGGCTGTGCCGGCTGTCCGGCCGACCGGTGCCCCGCCCGGCCGCGCGCCGCCCGGTGCCTGCCGACCGCGCTGCCGCTTGGCGGCATCCCGATGTCGATCCCGGTTGCTATTCTCGCCGTGCCGGGGCGCCCTCCGTCTGCTGACCGGAGGACTCGATCTTCGTGGCCGGTCACCGCATGTCGGTGGCCGGTCGACGTCGCAGCGGGTTAATATCCCCGCGCCGGCAGGGGGCGGTAGCTCAGCAGGTTAGAGCAGGGGACTCATAATCCCTCGGTCGCGGGTTCGAGTCCCGCCCGCCCCACCAGTCATTTTCCCTGTTCAGCCATGCTGTCGATGACCCGGACGCACCGCATCGAGGTCCGGACCGACGCCCTCAGTCCGCACTGAGTCCGCAGCGGCACGACTCGCCGCCCGGTCAAGGCGGCCCGCAAGCGGGCCGCGCCGGCCGCGCTCGGCCTGCTGGCGGCGCAAGCGCCGGCATCGGCCGGCGCGCAGGCCGATTGCAGACAGCGCCAAGGGCCGGAACCGATGCCTCCGGCGGGGATCTTCGACATAGATGGGCTTGAGGCAGAGGAGCGGTACGTGGCAGACGAGGTGTCCTTCCGAACTGCGGCTACGACCCGGCGGTGGGCCAAAACTCGTCGTCCTCCTCGTCCGGCGACGAAGGGGCGTACTGCCGCAGAGCGCCGTTGCGGATCATCCAGACGCGGAAGAAGGACTCCTCCTGGTCCATCACGAAGAGCTGCACTGCATTGGGGTTGTGCCAGGCCAGGGAACCGAAATGCTCCACGACAGCAGCGAGGTCGGCGTGGTTGAGCGCCCCGGCGAACACCTCACATTCGGGGTTCTTATGTCCGCCCCACTGGTTGTCCGCAGCGGTGATCAGGCGCAGGTTACCGCAGCCGCCCGGCCTCATGCCTAGCTCGCGACGGGGGCACTCATTGTCGAGCCACCCGCTGAACGCCTCAGCGTTGTGGCAGTCCTCCGGACCCACCGACAGCATCACGTTGGCAACCCAGCTCACCGCATCCCCAATCCACGACCAGGGGCCGTACAGCCATTCGTACAGCCAAGACCATCCGCTTACGCTGAACAACGCCGGACGGTGACGGACAGGCCGACCAGCGCCGAGCCCAGTCCGCCAGCCATACGTGATCTTCTTCTAACCCCCAGGCCTTAGCTCAGTCGAGCAGTTCCGGAACCCGTTCCTGAAGCTGGGCTATCACCCGCGACAGCCCGGCGTCCAAGTTGTCGCCGTCCCACCGCACGAGTTCCCCGCCCAGCGGCTTGCCCGACACCAGCACCGTCCAGCGGCCCCGTTCGCGTTCGCCGTCCATCTTGACGATGGCGACCAGGCCCCGATCCCCGAGCTGGACCAGCAACTCCGCCAGGCACTCATCCCACCCCATGGTCGGCTATTCGATCACAAAGGCTGCGGGGCGGGCGGTCCGCATCTGGTCCGCAAGAGGCCAGTAGACGGCGGGGGAGTGGTGAGAGATATCGAGAGGTATCTCCGCTGGTAGAACCCCATCCGAGCCACATCCGGTCCACTTTGATCTTGTATGCGAACCGTGGCCCGGAGGGGCCGATGGTTCTCTATGGTTGGGCGCTGTGTGGCGCTAATGAACCACCGGTTGCGTTTGTCTACGCTGCGCGGGTGTCTTCGCTTAGTGAGGCTGAGCTCGATGCTCTGGTTGCCGAGGCGGTCGTGGACTGCTACGACGAGCATGAGCAGCTCAGTGGTCTTTTCGTCATGATCCAGGACAACTTGGCGGTGCCCTTTGCCACCGAGGTTCTCGGTGTGCCGGTGGTGGTCCGGAAGGTGGATCTGCGCTCGTCCGGGATCGTGGCGATCTGTCACCGCGGCCGGATGCGGCAGGCGATCGGAATCCTGGACCTTCCGTTGCCGGATCCCGCGCCTGATGGTGCGCAGTGGATCGAGGCGTACCAGTGGTGGGCCGGCCGGTGAGTGAGTACCAGTACTACGAGTTCGTGGCGGTCGACCAGGCACTGACTCCGAAGCAGCAGGACGAGCTGCGGGCGGTTTCAACTCGGGGCCGGATCACGGCGTCGAGTTTCGTCAACGAGTATCAGTGGGGCGATCTCAAGGCCGATCCGGCCAAGTGGATGGAGAGGTACTTCGACGCGCACTTGTACCTGGCGAACTGGGGCACCCGGCGGATCATGCTGCGGTTGCCCAGAGCGGCGTTGGCCCCGGAGACTGCGGCGAGGTTCTGTGTCGGCGAATCGGCTGGCTCTTGGGCCACCCGTACTCATGTAGTCATTGATCTTCGCAGCGAGAACGAGGACGGCGACGAGGCATGGTGGGACGAGGAGGGGCGGCTCGCGGCGATAGCTCCGGCCCGGGCGGATCTGGCCGGCGATGATCAGCGGCTGCTCTATCTGGCCTGGCTGCTGTGTCTGCAGAACCGGGAGTTGGATGACGACGAGCCAGAGCCACCGGTCCCGGCGGGGCTGGCCGAGCTGAGCGGGCCGTTGCGGGCCCTGGCCGATTTCCTTCGCCTCGACCCTGATCTGCTGGACGCGGCGGCAGAGGCCAGTCGGCCGCTGACCGACAAGAAACCTTCGGCCGCCGCCTTACGCCGATGGGTGAAGGACCTGCCGGAGGCGGACAAGGACGAGGTGCTGGTCCGGCTACTGCGTAGTGATGCTGGGTTGCTGCGATCGGAGCTGCTGCGGCGGTTTCACGGCGTGGCGGAGGAAGTGCCTGCCGGGGAGAGGAGGACCGCAGGGGACCTGGTCGTTGCGGCCGAGAAACGCTGGTCTGTGCGGCAACAGCAGATTCGGGAGCGTGAGGCTGCCGAGCGCAGGCGTCGTGAGGAGGCGGCTGCTGAGGCCCGTGAGCGGCGTCTGAACGGGTTGGCGCGGAATCCGGTGCTGGCCTGGAACCAGGTGGACAAACTGATCTCGACGAAGCGTCCGAAGGATTACGACGTGGCTGTCGCTCTGCTGAGGGACCTCCAGGCGCTGGCGGCCCGGGAGGGAGAAATTTTCGAGTTCGCGGAGCAGATGACCCGGCTGCGGGAGCGGCATGCCCGCAAGCCAAGCCTGATCGATCGTTTCGACCGAGCCCGGCTGGACTGACACAGTTCCGTGGCTTGGCAGGCGCAACCGACCGAGCCGAGTGTTGCCGGGCTCCGGGGTGGGGCTCATCGGGTCCCACCTCGCGTCCGTGACCTGGTCAAACGTACTGGTAGTGGATCACCGGCCACTTGGATTTGCGGTTCGCGCGGCGACGCGTCCGGCCCACCACGGCTCGTGAGCTGGGCAAACGCACAATCGGATGTGGCGGTACCCGAACCGTCTCGTCAGCTGGCGTCAAGGTCGGCGGCAGCGACTCCGTTCGCGTACGCGAAGATCACCAGTTGTACCCGGTCGCGGGCGCCGATCTTGGCCAGCACGCGGCCGAGGTGGCTCTTCACGGTCGCCTCGGTCACCACCAGCTTCTGGGCGATCTCTCCGTTGGTCAGTCCGCGAGCTACGAGGACGAGTACCTCGCGTTCGCGTGGGGTCAGCGAGTCGAGCAGTGGGGAGGGGTGTACGGCGATGGACGGGCGAGCGGCGAACTCCTGGATCAGCCGGCGGGTGACGGTGGGCGAGAGCAGCGCGTCGCCCGCGTCGACCACGCGGATAGCCTCCAGGAGGCGGTCGCGTGGCGCGTCCTTGAGGAGGAATCCCGCCGCGCCCGCGCGCAGGGCTCCGTAGACGTATTCGTCGATATCGAACGTGGTGAGGATCAGTACCCGAGGAGTGTGGTCGCGTCCGGTTGCGGTAAGGCGCGTGGTCGCCGCGATGCCGTCCAGGACAGGCATACGGATGTCCATGACGACCACGTCCGGTCGTAGCTCGGCGGCACGTGCCACCGCCTCTTCGCCGTCCTGCGCCTCGCCGACGACGTCGATTTCTTCCTGGGTGTCGAGAAAGAGCCGAAGTCCGGTGCGGATCAGTTCCTGGTCGTCGGCCAGCAGAACCCGAATGCTCACGGACCCACCGTAATCGGCACGTGTGCGGCGACGCGGAAGCCCCCTTCGGGACCGGGTCCTGCCGCGAAGTGCCCTCCGAGGAGTCGGACGCGTTCGCGGATGCCGACGAGCCCGTGGCCACCGGAAAGGTTCTGTCCCGATGGCCCCACTCCGCAGTCGGACACCTCGAGATCGATGCGGCCCTTGCCAATCTTGAGTCGGACGAGCGCGCGGTCGGTCTCGGCGTGGCGCAGGACGTTGGTGAGGGCCTCCTCGACGATTCGGTAGACCGATACGCCGATCCCTTCGTCAAGGACCGGCGGTTCGCCGTCGATCTCCAGGCTGACCGAGAGGCCGACCGCCCGAAAGGTGGCCGCCAGTTCCGCCAGTTCGGCCAAGCCCGGCAAGGGCCGACGCGGTGCTGCGGAGGATGTCGCGGTGGGCACTCCGGAGCGCAGCAGTGCCAGCATTCGGCGCAGTTCTACGATGCTCTGCTCACCGCTGGACTCCACCCGGCGCAGCACGTCGGCGGCGACGTCGGGTGCCGCCGGAAGGGCGTCCCGCGCGCCGCGTGCGCCGACCAGCATCACCGTGACCGAGTGCGCGACGATGTCATGGAGGTCACGCGCGATCGCAGCTCGCTCCTCGTGCGCGGCGATCGCTGCCTGCTGTTCACGCTCGGCTCGGGCGGCGGTGGCGCGGGCACGCAGGTCTTCGTGGTGCCGGCGGCGCTCGCGTAGGGCGGCGCCGACTGCCCACACAGCCACTGGCGGAGGCACCGAGGCCACCGAGAGTGCCACGAGCACGACCGTGGCGCCGATCAGTGCCACCACCGACACTCGGGCCCGACAGCGCTCGGCGACGGTGAAGAGTGCGACACAGACCAGCGCGCCACCTGGGGACTCACCCAGGACGAAGAGGAGACCGGTGGTGGCGAGCATGGCCGCCAGCAACGGCACCGGATGCCGGCGCCGACAGAACAGTGCCGCTCCGGCGGTCACAGTGAGGAGCACCGTCACCGGGCGGATCGGGGATTCGTCGTCGTAGAGAAGGGACAATTCGCCCGCGACGCCTACCAAGACGGCAAGTAGGTCGACCAGCACCCGCTCCGCGCTGGCGCTGAGCCACCGCCCGCCCCCCGGCCGGCCGCGCAACCGGGAGGCGTTGAACCAGCTCATGACCGTCATCCTAGATCCCGATGTCGTTCGGCGAGCACGGCGAACACCGCCAGCCCGACGGCCCAGGCAGCGAGCGCCAGGGCGGAAGCCGGTAGGGAGTGTGTCGAGCCGTGCACACCCGCAGTGAGCACCTGCAGGCTGCCGAAGGGGGTGTAGTCGACCGCCGAGGTGTTGATCATCGCGATCAGTGACGGCGCGACGAAGTAGACGACGATGCCGGCCACCACGGCGGCGATCTGGTTGCGGAGCAGACCACCGAGGGCGGCGCCCACCAGCACCGAGAGCGTCCCGGCGAGGACGCATCCACTCGCCAACGAGATCAGCTGTGCCGTCGAGAGATCGGGGCCAGGATGGTGTGAGGCGAGGATTGGCACCCCGAGAGCGAACGACGCTCCCGTCGTGAGTACGGCCAGACCCAGTCCGACGACCACTGTCGCGCCCAGCCGCGCAGCGGCGACGGCGCCCGGGTCGCGGCCGGACACGAGGACCGCCGGCGCTGCGGTGCGGTGCCGGTACTCGGCCGTGACGGCCACTGCGCCGAAGAACAACAGGAGCAGCGGCATCCCGCCAAGCGCCTCCTGCTTCTCACCGATCTCGTCGAGGGTTCCAGAGGCGAGAGAGACCAGGACGACGTTGAGGACCGCGAGAGCAACCGAGGCGAGCGCGAACCACAGGGCGGTCCGAACCGTGAGGAGTTTGCGTACCTCACCGATGATCAAGGTCATGACCGCGCTCCCGTCAGCTCGAGGAACACGTCCTCCAGCGAGGTGGACTGTGGCGTGAGTTCGTACAGATCCACCTGCGCTCGGCGGGCCACCTCGGCCACGGTGGGCCCATCCAGACCATCGATCAGGTAGCGCCCACTGGTCACATCCGGCGTGATCCGGCCACCCGCACGGACGACTGCCTCCGCGAGCCGTCCGGGTTCGTCGGGGCGCACCCACACACCACTGGACGGAGTCAGGTCCGCGATCGCGCCGGCATGAACCACCCGGCCTTGCCGGACCACGACGATATCGTCGACGGTGTGCGCCGCCTCGCTGAGCAGGTGGCTGGACACGAGCACCGCCCGGCCCCGCTCAGCCCGCTCACGCAACAGCGTGCGAAGCCAGCGGATCCCTTCGGGGTCGAGTCCGTTGGCTGGTTCGTCGAGCAGCAGTACCTCGGGGTCTCCGAGCAGGGCAGCGGCGAGCCCCAGCCGCTGGCGCATGCCAAGCGAGAAGGTACCGACCCGTCGACCGGCTACCTCGGCCAGCCCCGAGAGTGCCAGAACTTCCTCGACCCGGGTCCGTGGCAGCCGTGCGAACCCAGCCAGGATCCGCAGGTGCTGGCGGGCCGAGCGGCCTGGATGAGCGCCGCACGAGTCGATCGCCATGCCGAGCGTGCGCGCCTCGGGCGGACGTTTCTGAAGCGGCGTACCGCCGAGCAGCACGCGGCCCGAGGTCGGGCGCACCAGGCCGGCCAACATCGCCAGCATCGTGGTCTTACCTGCGCCGTTCGGCCCGAGGAACCCGGTGACGACGCCGGGCCGGACGTCGAAGGAGACGTCGTCAACCGCGGTCAGCCGACCGTACCGCTTGGTGAGCCGCTCCGCTGTGAGCACCGCGGAAGGCGCGGGGAGATGAGCTGTCATGCCCACAACGGTGCTGCCTGGGAGGGGTCTCGGTCATCAACCCGCAGACCACACTTCATCTCCCACCGAGGTCGGAGAAATCTCCCACCGAGGTCGAAGAACCGACGATCCTTGCCAGTGGTGCGACGTGCATCGTTGGCCGGCCCAGCTCGGCCGATCGTGTGCCTCCGGCAGGCGTCGACCGGACTCGGTCCTCATCGAGGCGACCATCGTGCTGGGCACCACCGCGTCACACCTCATCAGCGGTAGCCGGTTGTACGCCGACCAGGGCCCGGCCGGTCCTGCGGTCGGCCGTGGTTGACGTTCGAGTCGGGTCGGGCGTCTCGTGGCGGAGGCGGAGCACCCTCACGACGCCACCCGGGACCGCCCACTCCGGTGACGGTTGTACCGGAAAGGTCGGCAGGTCGAGGAGTTTCCCGACTGCGCCGGCTTCTTGCTGCCAGGTGGTATGCCAGCGGATCTCGGCCCGGCCTTCCTCGTGCACCTGTCGGATGAAGTCGGCAACCGGGCGGGCGAACAGAATCGGCCACTCGGTCTCGCCGTCGCTGGCCTCGCCTCGGCTCCACTGGTCGAGAGGCCACACATTCGGGTCCGGGGTCTTCGTGACGGCGTTGAGGACACCATCGATGTCGAGCAGCCACACCGGGGGTGGAATGGTCATCTGACGTCGTCCTTCCGTCATGTCTGATCGCGGCCGGGTTCGCGCAGCACGGATGGTTCCCCGTTTCGAAGCAAGGTAGAGGACCCTCTCAGGTGGCCGACCGGGTCATGCCGAAGTTCGGTTGTGCCACGAACGCCGTACTGGGCTGACATTGCCGTTCTGCCGCGAGCGAACCCGCTTGTCTTGTTGCGGGGCGCTGTAGAGGATCGGTGGATGGATCTCCACACTGCGGAACGGCAGCTCCAAGCCGCTCAGCGCGCCGCCGATGTCGAGTCCCTCGACGCGCTTCTGCACCCCCAGGTCGTGGGTGCTGGACCGGATGGCACGATTTTTACGAAGGAAGATGACCTGGAGAGCTACCGCTCGGGGGCCCTGCGAATCACTAACCTGGTGGAGGAGTCGCTCGACGTCCAGGAAGACGGTGAGACCGGGGTGACCCGCACGGTCGCTGCGGTGGATGCCGTTCAGGGCGGTGCCGTTATGTCCGCGCGGTTGCGCTACACCCGGCTGTGGGTGCGTGAGGACGGCAACTGGCGGGTGTTGGCCGCCACCTTCGTCCCGGTCTAGTGAGCGCTTCAACTGCCGTAGGTCGGGATCTCGATGTGGTGTAGGGCCAGGATGGCTTGCATGATCGCGGTGGCGCGGCCTGGGCAGCAGCGCAGTTTGGTCAACAGACGCCAGGTTTCGAGGGTGGCGATGGCGCGTTCGCCGAGCGCGCGGATGCGGACATGGGCCCGGGTCACGCTCACTTCCGGCGCGAGAGTCGTTGCCGTCGACGGTGCCGTTTGAACGGTGTACGGATGCTGCCGCCGGCGCCTTGGTAGCCGCGGTGGTGATATAGCGACACTGCCATACCAAGATCGGAATGAGACCATCCTCCCTGCGGTCTGCGCTTGCGCCCGCCATCCGGAGTGTGCGTCAACCAAGGGATTTACCGTCGACTTTGGGTAAAAGCACGCTGATCGGGGATCAAAGCATGTGCTCTTGCCCTTGATCGACGTGCATGCGCACGACGCGAGAGGCCGATTTCCGACAGTTGGGGAATTAGGCGGGGCATTCCTCGTGGTCATTCGGGATTTTTCGGGTTGTGCCCTTTTTTCCAAGCTCTGGACCGGCTCACAGCTGGCGCCATACCTTCGATAAGGGAGCGTCAATATCCTTTCGCTTGTCGGATCAACGACTGCCCAAAACGGTCGGATCCGCCCCGCAGGAGAAGGCAGTCAGAAAGGGACCGAATTATGCCTGATTCCCCGTATCCTAATCCACCCGATCCCACCGACGCGTCGTTCACCAGGCGCGTACTCCTACGCATCGGCGGCGTGCTCGGCCTGACCGCCGCCGGCACCGCCGCGGTCGGTGCCGCCGCGTCGGCGAATGACACCAGTGCGCCAGCTGTCCCGGACGCGCCGGGGGACTTCGGCGCCCCGCCGGCACCGGGGATCGCCCGCCGGCAGGCGGGCCGGGCCCGCACCGGGAGCATTACCAACGTCCGGCCGGGCCAGGCGACGGGACCCGAGTCCGCCACCGCCTCCGGGGCCCGTCTCGTCCCCAACCACAACCGCGTCATCGACACCCCGCTGAGCCGCCGCCAGGCGCCGTGGACCGTGGAGGGCTGAGCGATGCAGCTGCATTTCCGCAACAGCTACGGCCCTCGGATCTGGGTCGCGATCATGTACTACGACACCGGCTGCAACCCCGACGGTTCCTCCTGGGGAACCCGGGGCTGGTGGACCATTGACAACGGCGGCCAAGCGTACGTGCTGAACACGAACAATCGCTACGCCTACTACTATGCCGAGGCCGCCGACGGCGCGGTGTGGACCGGCCCGTACGGACCGATCTACGTCCCGCAGACCGCCTTCAATTGGTGCTCGAATACCGGCAGTACAAACTCGCGGGTCGTGGGGCTCCGCGAGGTCTACATACCCAGCGACAATCATACGGTCAATCTCGTACCGTGAGCCGCCGCTCCCGCTCGGGCACGATCAGGGCGTGGATGTGGCCGTGACGGCGGGTGTCACAGGTCGGTCGGCGATCTGCAGGCCGTCGGAGGCGGCGCCGCGCGCGTTGACGAATTCGGCGATGCGCCGGTGGATCCGGTTGTAGGCAGTGGCTCGTGGACCTCCGGCGGCCTTGGCCGTGGCCAGGTCCACGAGCCGGGCCTGCGGGTGATAGTCCATAAAGTCGGGTCTGACCTCGACCGCTGACACGCCAGGTCCGAGCAGCCGTCTCGGTGAGAGTGAAGGTGGGCACGACGAAGTCAGGGGTGTTCTCGGGGGATCCGTCCTGGCAACGGACGAGGAGATTGCCCAACCCGTAGGCGACCGACTTGTCACCGATCCTTTCGAATGGCTGTACCACATGGGTGTACATCCCGATGATCAGGTCGATGTCGGGACCGGCGAGGAGCGGGTTGGCCAGTCCGATCTGGCCCTCGTCGGCCGCGGTCCGGTACTCGGTACCCCGTGCAGGGATGCGATCACGATCTCGGCGCCCGCCTCTCGGGCCCGGTGGGCCCCGGCCAGGATGGCCTTGGGGTCGATGAGGTTGGCGATCCACGCCTGGCCGGGCGGCCGCTCGATGCCGTTGAAGCTGAAGGTGTACGACAATTGCGCGACCTTCATGCCGCGTACATCGAAGACATTCGGGGTCGCCGCCTGCCGCGCCGAGCGGGCCGAGCCGGTATGGCGAAGGCCGACCCGGTCGAGGTTGTCGAGGGTGCGGGTGACCAGGGCCCGACAGGGGAGACAACCGACAAGCGCGCTGATGCTCCAGCGAAATCTCCTGAGCAGGAAGGGTTCCTTACCCGCATCAACATTGACCGAAGGACGATGCTGGCCGGCAGAGCGGCGACGAAGGTCTACGACCACGCCTTGGTGAGGAAGGCCTTCGACGTGACTCTCCTCATTTGCGGGCCGGTATCTACCCGATGTGACCTGTACGAGACGCCCAATCGGCGGCCTGACCCTCGTTCCCGTCGGCCAGGTCGAACAAGGTCGATTCGTCCGCTGTCTCCCTGACCGGCTTCGCCACCCGCGCCTCATGGGCACCAGACCCGCATCCTCCGCGCACCGTGACCCCACGCCGTCGTACGACGCACCTTTCGGGATCGGACGGTGGCAGTGCCGGCAGCGGCGAGGCTTACCGGCCGGGATCAGGGCGTCGCCAGACTGGACCATGACCGTCATCCTGATCCCATGGCGGCTGAACAAGGCAACAACCGACACGGGTTCGCCCGCGACGTCACCGTCAACGTCGTCGCCAACCTGGTAGCCGCTGCGGTCATCTACATCCTCGCAGTTGTAGGGGGCCACCTGCGGGCCAACGGTCTCATCCTCAGCTGGGCGATCACCATCGCGTGGACGGCGGCAGGGGTCGGCCTCATCGTCGCGTTGGAGGAGATGTCCTATCGGAGACGTTGGCGCTGGTGGTCGTTCGGGAAGGCGTTGGGTGTGTACCTGGCGGCAACCATCGTGGTTCTCCTGCTGATCGATCTCAGACTTTGGTAGCCGAGTTCATCGAACGTCACGCCGTCCACCACGTCACGGGGAAGGCGCCCATCCAACTCTTGAAGACTTTCCTACCCCGGCCGGCGCTCATCCAGGTGCTTCCCTGCCGCCATCGGCGTCACTGTCGCAACGGGGCCGTCTCGTGGCGGAGGCGGAGCACCCTCACGACGCCACCCGGGTCAGAAACGCGTCGATCTTTCGCAGGTGCTTGGGCGTAAGCCCGGCCCTCGGCGACGGAACGACGATCAGGCACGGCACGACCGATGTCAGTCTGGCCCGTACCCGCCGCCTCAGATGCCGGCTGCCGGCGTCGTCATCGGTCCACACCAGCGACCGGCCCTCCGCCTCGGCGACCCGTAGAGCCGCGCCGATCTTCCACCATTCCTCGGTCTCACCCCGCAGCTGGACCGCCCACTCCGGTGACGGTTGTACCGGAAAGGCCGGCAGGTCGAGGAGTTTCCCGACTGCGCCGGCTTCCTGCTGCCAGGTGGTATGCCAGCGGATCTCGGCCCGGCCTTCCTCGTGCACCTGTCGGAGGAAGTCGGCAACCGGGCGGGCGAACAGAATCGGCCACTCGGTCTCGCCGTCGCTGGCCTCGCCTCGACTCCACCGGTCGAGAGGCCACACATTCGGGTCCGGGGTCTTCGTGACGGCATTGAGGACACCATCGATGTCGAGCAGCCACACCGGGGGCGGAATGGTCATCTGGTGTTGTCCTTTCGTCCACGCCTGACCGTGGCCGGGATGTCGCTGACCGGTTGAACAGCCAGCTCGTGAACCTAACGCGGCGCGCCACCGCGACACCAGTACCGGGGGCACATCGAGGCAGGCGCCACCCGGTGCGCGGGACCGCCAGGTCGGCGTCAGCTACCCCGGTCGTCCTTGGCCTCATGCTCCTCGGTTCGCCCTACTCGGCTACGCCGGTTACACCACGGTCCGGGTGCTCGTCGACCTGTCCACTCAGGGCACCGTGCCGGCGAGGTGATCTGGTGCCAGATGTGGTGGTAGTCCACGTCGGACGAAGGCAGCGAGCGGGTACCGGTCAACTACTACCTGGCCATTGACGACGGCTGGTCCGACCGGACCCGCGCATGGGTCCTGCCCCGGGACATCGCGGGGCAGTGCGAGTTGGGTGACGTGGTCAGCGCGACGGTCCGGCAGTGGACCCGCCGGGTCAAGCAGGTCACCGTCCTGCGGGCGGCCCCTCCCACGCCGTTGGCCGAAGAGCCCCGGACCGGGGCTTCGACCTCGGCTGCCCTGGTCACCGATTCCCTGCTGACCGTCGACGAACTCGGCGCGGCGGTGGGCCGCCAGGTGCGACCGGACCGCAAGGTACGTCGAGGACGAGCGGTTCGCGTACGCCAACTGGAACGACCTCGAGGGCAGACCGGCGGTATCGGTCAGCCTGACCCGGGGCCGACCCGGTCGAGTGTTCATGATCATCGGCAAGGGAACCGGACAACCATTGCCGACGCCGCAGGGCGACGAGGCGTACCTCGCCAAGGACCGCGTGGTGGGCCGCCGGGGCGACGTGGTGGTCCTGCTCCAACCGGGACAGGGCGCCACCGCCAGTCAACTGGCCGGGCTGCTTCCGGTCGCGCTGGCTCGGGTCGCCGACCAGCCTACGGTCCAGACGAGCTGAGGGGCCCCAGTCCCGCGCCCGCGACCTGGTCAAACGTACCGGCAGCGGATCACCCCCGACTGTGATGTGCGGTTCGCGCAGCGACGCGTCCGCCCCGCTTCGTGATCTTTGATGCGAACCGGCCCGCACCACTGAGCCAGGAGCACCCGACAGTGTCCTGCGGTCACAGGTCGCTCCTACGCCATCGGGTTGATCAGTCCGGCCCGGTACGCGAGGACGACGGCCTGTACCCGGTCGCGGAGCCCGAGCTTGGCGAGGATCCGGGCGACGTGGGATTTGACGGTCGCCTCGGACAGGTGCAGGCGGCCGGCGAGTTCGGCGTTGCTCAGGCCCTCGGCGAGCAGGCGCAGCACTTCGAGTTCGCGTGGGGTCAGCGTGGCCAGGTCGCGGTGGGCGGCGGGTGGATCGGGGTCGCGGCGGGTGAACCGTTCGACAAGACGGCGGGTGATGGCCGGGGCCAGCAGTGCGTCGCCGGAGCGGACCATGCGGACGGCGGCGACGAGGTGCTCGGGCGTGACGTCCTTGAGGAGGAAGCCGCTGGCCCCGGCGGTCAGCGCCGCGTACACGTAGTGGTCGAGGTCGAAGGTCGTCAGCATGATCACGCGCGGTTCGCCGGCAGCGCCGGTGAGGATGCGCCGGGTCGCCTCCAGCCCGTCCAGTTCCGGCATCCGGATGTCCATCAGGACCACGTCGGGCCGGGTACGCCGGACCGCGTCGACGGCGTCGGTGCCGTCGGCGGCCTCGGCGACCACGTCGATGCCCTTGGCAGTCAGGATCATCTGGAAGCCGGCACGGACCAGCGCCTGATCGTCGGCGATCACCACCCGCAGGGGTTCGGTCACGCGCCCTCCAGCGGTATCTGTGCGTCGACGCGGTAGCCGCCCGTCAGGCGCGGCCCGGCACGCAGGGTTCCACCGTAGACGGCGAGCCGCTCCCGTAGGCCGATCAGCCCGTGCCCGCCACCGGTCGAAGCCGATGTGCTGGCTGCGCCGCCGGTGTCGGTGACGTGTACCCGCAGGTGGTCGGCGGCGTACTCGACGTGCACCGCGGCGGTGGCGCCGGCCGCGTACTTGACCGTGTTGGTCAGCGCCTCCTGGACCACCCGGTAGGCGGCAAGTTCGACGCCCGCCGGCACCGGACGCGGCTGCCCGGATCTGGTCAACGTGACCGGCACCCCACTGTCCGACAGCCGGTCGACGAGCGCGTCGAGGCGATCGAGGCCCGGCTGGGGAGCGAGGTCCGCAGCACCGGCGGCGTTCGGCCCGGCGCTGTTCATCGTGAGCAGGCCCATGACGTGGCGCAGCTCCGTCATCGCGGCCCGCCCGCCGGCCTCGATCGCGAGCAGCGACTCCCGGGCGCGCTCGGGAGCGGTGTCCAGCACGTGGCGGGCGGCACCGGCCTGGATGACCATCATGCTGACGTTGTGCGTAACCACGTCGTGCAGCTCGCGGGCGATCCGGGCGCGTTCGTGCTCGGCGGCGTGGCCCAGCGCCGCGATCTGGTCCCGTTCCAGTGCGGACATCCGCGCACGGCCCTCGTCGGCGCGGTGTTTCCACCGGCGCAGCCCGTTGGCCGAGACAAGGATCGGGACCAGGATCAGGAACGGGATGAAGCCTGGCGGGACGCGTACCTCCTCCAGATTGCCGTAGAGCAGCACCGCCACCAGCAGGCTCGCCAGCGCCGGCACCCGGTAGGGGCTGTAGACCGCCGCCGTGTAGCCGGCGACGACGCAGGTCAGGAAGGAGAGCTGCCGCGCCACGGGGTCGGCGGCCAGTAGCGGCGCCATGCACAGCACGACCCACAGCATCGCCAGCGGGTACCGACGGCGAAATATCAACGGCGCGACCGCGAGGAGCATGATCGCCCAGTCGAGCCCGTGCCGCTCGGTCGGCAGCAGGAGAGCCCGGGCCGGAACGGGCAGGCTGTCGTACACCGTGGGCGTGGGTGCCAACTGGACGGTCCTGATGTGGGCCCTCGTCGCGATGAGCGTCAGGGACAGGCCCACGTCGAATGCCTGGCTGCGCCACGAGAGCCGCGGCAGCGTCCCGGACGGGCGCAGCATCTGTCTGATCCCGGCCCGCATCCGGTCGACAACCGTCACGTTCGTCACCGGGCCAGTATCACTGCTGATCGCCGCTCGCAGCCTCGCCCGGAAGACCACCCGGGGTTACATCGCTCGCCTAGATCGCAGGGATGAGACAGGCGGACTCTCATCACGGCGAGGTACCGAGGATGCCTCCATCGACCGGTGCATGGCGACCGATGTGTCCGGCCGGGAAGCGGATCTAGCGTCGAGCCGGACCGAACGTGGCCGACTCCGAGGAGCATTCACCGTGACCGTACCCATGATCGAGCTGCGCGACGTCACCAGAAGGTACGGCGACGGGCCGCCCGCATTGCGGGACGTGTCGCTGACGATCACGGCCGGCGAGGCGGTCGCGGTCCTCGGGCCTTCGGGCAGCGGCAAATCGACCCTGTTGAACCTGGTCGCCGGCCTGGACCGGCCCACCGGCGGCACGGTGACCGTGGACGGCGTCCGTGTCGACGAACTCGGCGAGGCCGGTTCGGCGAGGTACCGGCGCGAGAAGATCGGCATGGTCTTCCAGTTCTTCAACCTGCTCGACGACCTGACCGTCGCCGACAACGTCATGCTGCCGGCGCAGCTGACCGGGATGGCCCGTGGTGCCGCACACCGCCGGGCGACGGAGTTGCTCGGGGCGCTCGGCGTCGACCGGCACGCCGCCGCCTACCCGGGGCGGCTCTCCGGCGGCGAGCGGCAGCGCGTCGCGGTGGCCCGGGCACTGGTGAACCGCCCGGCGTTGCTGCTGGCCGACGAACCCACCGGCGCGCTGGACACCGCCTCGGGTGAGGACGTCAAGGAACTGCTTCGACAGCTGCACGCGGACGGCCAGACGATCATCATGGTCACCCACGATCTGTCGCTGGCCACGTCCTGTGCCACCCGTACCGTCCAACTCGTCGACGGTCGCGTCGCCGTCGACACCGCGATGGAAACGGCCCGATGAGCGCCCTGGGCCGGGTGGTCCGCTCCGGGGTGGGGCGCCGCCGGGTGCAGACGATCGTGATCGGGCTGGTCGTGATGATCGCGGTGTCCGCGTCCGTGCTCGGCGGGACGCTGCTGGTGGCCTCCAACGCGCCGTTCGACCGGGCCTTCGCCCAGCAGAACGGCGCGCATCTGACCGCCCAGTTCGACTCGACCAGGACCACGGCCGAGCAGCTCACTGTCTCCGGACACGCCTCCGGGGTCAGCGCGGCCGCCGGCCCGTTCCGGACCGTCTCGATCAGCCCGGTCGACGACAAGGATCGGCCGGTACCGCCACTGACGGTGGTCGGGCGGACCCGGCCGGACGCTGCGGCCGTCGACGCGGTCAAGCTGATCGAGGGGCGGTGGGCGACCGGTTCGGGCGAACTCGTCGTCCTCAACGACGGCCGGTTCCCGCCAGACGAGCGGGCGGTCGGCACGGTGTGGCGGCTGCCGGACCTTCCCGGCAGCCCCACCCTGACCATCGTCGGTGTGGCCCGGTCGATCAGTGCCACCGCCGACGGCTGGGTGGTTCCGGAGCAGATCGCCGGGTTGACCACGCCGGGCACGGCCGGCGGCTACCAGATGCTCTACCGGTTCGCCACGGCCGACACCGCCGGACAGGTCGACACCGGCCGCGCCGCGGTGCGGGCGGCACTGCCGGCGGACGCGTTGACCGCATCGCGGTCCTGGCTCACCACCCGGGAGGAGGGCGCCGGCGACACCGCCCTGCTCGTGCCGTTCCTTCTCGCGTTCGGGGTACTGGGCCTGGTCATGTCGGTCCTCATCATCGGCAACGTGATCGCCGGCGCGGTCAGCACCGGGACCCGCAGGATCGGCATCCTCAAGGCGCTCGGGTTCACCCCGAACCAGGTCGTCCGGGCGTACCTCGGCCAGGCGTTGATCCCCGCCCTGGCCGGCGCCGCGTTCGGCGTGGTCGTCGGCAATGCGATCTCCCTTCCGGTGCTGGCGTTGACCAACGACATCTACGGCACGAGCGACTCCGGCGTCGTGCTGTGGGTCGACGCGGGAGTGGTCGCCGGGACGCTCACCCTGGCCGCCGTGACCGCCTGGGTGGCCGCGTCACGCGCCGGGCGGTTGCGCACCGTCGACGCGCTCGCCGTCGGGCGTACCCCGACGGCCGGCCGCGGCCAGTGGGCGGCCCGGCTGACCGCGCGGATCCCGCTGCCCCGGCCGGTGACGCTCGGGCTCGCCCATCCCTTCGCCCGACCGGTCAGGTCGGCGGCGATCGTCGCGGCGATCGCGTTCGGTGCCGCCGCCGTCACGTTCTCCTTCGGGCTGGCCGCCTCCCTGACCGAGGTCCAGGCCACGGCGAATCACGGCGACGTCGTCGTCGGTCCAGGCACGCCGAAACCGGGAACGCCCGGCGGACGCCCGGTCAAGGGCGACAGGGTTCCGGCCGGGCCCACCAGCACACCCAGGTCGGCGAAGGAGACGGCGGCGATCGTCAAGGCCATCACCGCCCAGGCCGGGACCAGCGGCTACTGCGGTGTCGCCGACGCCGAGGCGACCATGGCCGGGCTCAGCGGCGCTCTTCCGATCCTCGCCACCACCGGGGACGGCTGCTCGTCCGGCTACCGGATGGTCTCCGGCACCTGGTACGAGAAGCCCGGCGAGATCGTCGTGGCAACCCCCTTCCTGACGGCCACCCAGACACGGATCGGGGACACCGTCGTACTGACCGACCACGGCACGCAGATCGCCGTCCGGATCGTCGGAGAGGCCTTCAACGATGACCACGACGGCATGCAGCTCCTCACCGCCGCCGCGACCCTCGCCGCCGCCGAACCGGACCTGGAGCCGGAGGACTTCTACATCGCGGTGAAGGACGGAACCGACCCGGAGGCCTACGCCGAGGCGTTGGAACCCGAGATACAGCAGTTCGACGCACACACCTCGACCGAGAACGTCGGCACCCCCGAGGTCGTTCTTGTCATCAACGCGCTGACCGCCCTGCTCAGCCTGATGCTCGTCGCCGTCGCCGCCCTGGGCGTCCTCAACACGGTCGTCCTGCAGACCCGGGAACGCGTACACGAGATCGGCATCCACAAGGCACTGGGCATGGCACCCCGGCAGACCATCGCGATGGTCATCGCCTCGGTCGCCGTCGCCGGGCTGGCCGGTGGTGCCATCGGTACCCCGGCCGGGGTCTTCCTGCAGCGGATGATCGTGACCGAGATGGGGCGCGGGGCCGGTTACCACCTGCCCGCCTCGGTCCTCGATGTCTTCGGCCCGGTCGAGCTGGTGCTGTTCGGTCTCGGCGGCATCGTCATCGCCGTCCTCGGTGCGCTGCTGCCGGCCGGCTGGGCCGCACGTACCCGTACCGCCAGCGCGCTGCGTACCGAATAGCGGATCCGTGGCCCGGCCGTTCGTACCGGCGGTGATGTGGCGCAGGTACGCGCGTGCCGGGTGCGGCCGCATTTCGGCCCCGTACGCCGTGGTCGCGGCGCCCTCGATGCCTTGCCGGACAAGGCATCGAACGCAGTTCGGCGGTGGGATACCGTCGCGGGCCCGCAGGTGCTTAGATCATCGCACCAGAAAACGGGGAGGACGGCGTGACGCGCGACCAGGAGCAGCAGGCGAGACGTTTTCGGGGAGCGCGGGAAGCGCTCGCGGTCGCGCTGACCACCGCGCTGCTCGCCGCCGCCGGTTGCGCATCGGGGAACAGCCCGCGCACGACGGCGAGCGGGTCCGCCTCACCGTCGTCGACGGTGACCCTGAGTCCGGACGACGCCGTCGAGGCCATGCTGAAGGCGCAGGCGGAGGCGCTGCTGCGCGGGGACGAGGCGGGCTACCTGGCCCCGGTCGACAAGAGCTATACGGCGCTGTACGACCACTACCGCAACCAGTACAAGATCCTGCGGGCGCTGCGGATCTCCTCCTGGCAGATGATGATGGGCATTCCGCCGGTGTTTCCGCAGGGTCCGGGGGCCGAGGACCAGAAGGTGCAGCTGGACGTCTTCGTGTCCTACTGCTTCGAGACGCCGACCTGCCCGCCGCCGTCCCGGTTCACCTCCGACGCGGCGCAGTTCACCTACCGCCCCAAGGTCAGCCAGCGGGGCGACGGTTACCTGATCACCGGGCTCAACCAGCCGCCGACGGACACCTACAGCCTGCGTCCACTGCCCTGGGAGTGGGACAGCCTGGACTTCCAGGAGGGCAACCGGGTCATCGTGGCCGCGCCGCCCGCCCAGGCCAACCGACTCGGCGAGGTCACCGCGGCCGCCGAGCGTGCCGCGAAGGTCGCCGACCAGTACGCCAAGGTTGCCGGCCGCGAGCCGCCGCCACGTTACGTCGTGTTCCTGGCCGGGGACAAGGAGTGGAACAAGTGGCTGGGCGGGCAGAGCGCCAAGTATTCGGTCGGGTACGCCTACCAGTCCGGCAAGATCCGCAGTGACGTGGTGCTGAAGATGAGCGCCATGGGTCGCAACAGCGTCGAGAGCGTCCTGCGCCACGAATTCGGCCACGTGGTGACCGCCACCGGGTCCAACGACGGTGCTGCCGGGATCTACAACACGAACCAGTGGATCACGGAAGGGATCGCGGAGTACATCGAGTACGCGCCGAAGGGACCCACCGCGTCGGGCAACATGAACGCGGTCCGCTCCCACGTCCGGCGGGGCAAGTGGTCGAACTCGATCGGGCTGGCGCCGCTGCCCGAATCGGCCTCCAACGAGGCCGCGGCGGTCTTCTACGGGCTCTCGCAACTCGGCATCAGCTGCATGGCCAGCCGGTACGGCGAGGCCAAGATGTTCCAGTGGGCGATGAACGCGCTGCACGGCGACCTGGGCTATGACGAGGCGGCCAAGAAGTACTTCGGCGTGGGGTTCAAGGCGGTCAACACGACCTGCGCGTCGTACGTCCGGCGCACCTTGAACCTCTAGCGCCGGGACGCGTCCTCGCGGCGCCGACGAGAGGGTACGGCTCTCGTCGGCGTTGTCTTCGGCGAGCCTCCGCAGGGTGTTGACCGGGCCGTAGCGTAGGTTTTCGGCGACGGCGACACCACCTACGGGTGAACTGGCCGACGTAGCCATCCCACGCAACGATGCAGAGCAGATCGACCTCGGCACCCTGTCGATCGGACTTATCGGCCGCTCCACCCCGTCTCACCCAGTTTGGGTGATTGTGGCGTTCGGTGAGATTTGGGTATTGCCAGACGGTACGCAGATCATCAGCGCTGTGGCGAGAAAAGGAGCGACCATGACCGACCAGATCCGCGCCGCCCACCTACCCGACGGCAGCGTCGTCTCCAGCGCCCACACCACCTATGTCAAGGACCATCCGTCGGAGACCGCCGCATGGCGCGGCACCCGGGGCGGGCAGCACGAGGACTGGGAGGTCGACAAGGCGTTGACCGGCGGCGCCGAAGTGCTGCGGGTGGGCGACAGGTCCATTCAGGTCGTGGCTGGCGCGCGGTGGGGAAACCTGACCGTCCCCGAGCGGGCCGCCCTCGACGCCTGGACGCGGGGGAGTGCCGACACCAACGGCATGCTCTACGCCGTCCGACACGCCCTCGCCGTCGAACGGAACGCCGTCGGGACGCCGTTGGCTCCGGACGCCCGGGAACGCCTCGCCCGGCACCTGTACCTGACGACCTCCGGCGACGCCCACGCCCAGCCGAACTGGGACGGCGGTGGCGACCAGCACGTCGACCGTGGACCGTGGCTGGCGAAGGCCGACTCGATCCTGGCCATCGCCAGGGGCGGCAACGGGTAGTCGTCGTGGCTGCGGCGCTGCACGCCGTCCCATTCTCCCCGGTGGTCGTCGGGTTCTCCCCGGTGGTCGTCGGGCACCTTCAGCTCAGCAGTTCACGGGCCAGGGCCCCGGTCCACCAGCGTTCGACCTGATCGGGTTGCCAGCCCCGTTCGTCGGTGAGGGTGTGGTAGACGTCGATGTTGCAGATCGCCGCGTAGATGTCGGTGGCCTTCGCTATGTCCAGTCCATCGCGGAGGACGCCGGCCGGCCAGGACGAAAACACGTGGATCCTGGTCTCGTCGGCCCGCTGACGGCCCTCGCGGTAGGTGGCCGCCAGTACCGGTTCGGAACGGCCCACCTCGCGTACGAGTGTGATCACGTCACCGGCGCGTTCGAACAGGCGCCGGTCGTAGGCGGCCATCGCCGCGAGCTGCCCTTGGGGATCGTTCCCGGCGCCGTCCAGGTCGGCGAGCGCCTGTGCCGGATCGGCGGCGAGATTGGCCGCCTCGGCCAGGGCCTGGGTGAGACCGGTCTTGTTCCCGTACGTCGCGTAGACGGTCGGCACCGAGACTCCGGCCTCGCGCGCCACGTCCCGTACCGTCGTCGCCGCCCAACCCTGGGAGACGAACAGCCGACGGGCCGCGCTGGCGATCTCGCCTCTGGTCTCCGCCGCTGAAGCGGCACGGCGCAGCGATTCGTACCTGCGTCTGCCTGTCTCGGCACCCATGGCTTGCCCCTTTTACTTGTCGCACATTATATTGAATACATGTTGCGTAACCTCGGCGTCGGGTGGAGCACCTGGCCGTTCCCCCGGATCGCCGGCCTCGCCGGACTCGGCTTCGCCATCCTGATCGTCTCCGTCAACGTCGTCCTGGTGCCAGCGGGCCTGCCCCACACCGGTGCGGAAACCGGCGACGTGCTCCAGTTCTTCACCACCCAGAAGGACATCGTCGGCGTGGCCTCAGCACTCGCACCGATCGCCTGGGTGCTGGCCACCCTGTTCGGCGCGGGCGCGGTCTCCGTGCTGTGGCGATCCGACCGCGCGCAAGGGACAGCCTGGTCCCTGGTCGGATTCGCCGGGGTGATCCTGCAGAACATCACCTTCACCGGCGTGATGGCCACCCGGCTCGCGCTCGCCTCGACAACCGCACAGGACAGCGACACGATCGCCGGACTCTGGGCACTGCACGACGCGCTGTTCGTCTTCAACGGCACCTTCCTGGCACTGGCCATGACGGGCCTGTCCGTCAGCGGCCGACGCGCCGGCCTGATCCACCGTTGGCTCGGTGGGATCGGCCTGCTGGCCGCCGCACTCCAGTTCGGCTCGGCCGTGCTGGGCCCGCTGGTCATCGACGACCCCGGACCGGTCGGTCTCCTCGGCCTTGTCGGTTGGCTCATCTGGGTCGTGTGGATCGTCGCCTACGGCCTCACCCTGATCCGCCTGACATCCGTCGCCCGTTCGGCCGAGACCGCGTAGACGAACCGGCCCCGATCGTGCCGGGCGGATCACGACGCCCGTGGGTACCGGGGGTGGCCCGAGCGCCGGAAGCCCGGCCGGCGGCGGACGGGGTGCGCTCAGTAGGTGTGGAAGCCCGCTCCGCTCTTCCGCCCGGTGCGGCCGGCGTCGACCAGTTCCACCAGCAGCGGGCAGGGCACGAAGCGCGCGTCTCCGGTGTGGTCGAGCAACACCGCCAAGGTGTCGACGACGGTGTCCAGACCGATGAGGTCGGCGGTGGCCAGCGGGCCGGTGGGATGCCCGAAACACTCCTGGAAGATCTTGTCGACGACCGCCGGTGTGGCGGTGTCCTCCCGGACGACGGCCGCGGCCTCGTTGATCATCAGCATCAGTACCCGGTTGGTGACGAACCCGGGCGCGTCGCCGACCACGATGGGCTCCTTGCCGATGCTCCTCAGCAGATCCACGGTGCTGCGCAGGGTGGCCGGGCTGGTGTCCGGCGCCGTGACCACCTCGACGGCGCGCTTGATCGGAGCGGGATTCATCAGGTGCGTGCCGAGAACCCGGTCCGGGCGCCCCGACGCCGCGCCCAGGCGGGCGATCGGGATCGCCGAGGTACACGACGCCAGGACGGTGCCGGTCGGGCAGATCCCGCCGAGCCGGCGGAAGATGTCCTCCTTGAGCGGCGTCCGCTCCGGGGCGCACTCCACCACGAAGGCCGCGTCCCGCAGGTCGTCCAGGTCGGCCGTGCACCGTATCCGCGAGATCACCTCGTCGAAGTCGACGCCCTTGCGACCGCCGAGGACGGACAACCGCAGGCCGCCGACCAGGCGCCGGGACACGCTCGCGCGGGCCGACGCGGACGGTTCGACCACCGTCACGGGGTGACCGGCCTCCGCGAAGCACTGGCCGACGCCCACCCCCATCTGACCGGCGCCGACGACACCGATCACCGGCAGGGTGGTGCCGGTCCGGGCAATCGCCACCTCGGGCGTCATCTCGTACCTCCGTTTTTTGGCTTCCGGTCCGCTCCCCGGGCCGGTCCGTCGCGGCCGTCCCGTGCTAGAGCTCGTAGCTGTCCTCTTCGTCGACCGGAACGAGGCGGTACCGGTCGACCAGCGCGGCCATCGCCTCGACGGTCGAGTGCTCGAACAGCAGCGCGAGCGGCACCTCCGTCCCCGCCAGCCGGGACAGCTCGCCGCGCAGCGGGATCAGGCTCATCGAGTTCCCGCCGGCGTCGAAGAACTTGTCCCGCATCCCGATGTCCGCGCGGCCCAGCACCTCGGACCAGATCCGGTGCACCGCCCGCTCGGCGTCGGTGCGTGGTCCACGGTCCACCGGCCGGCTCAGGGCGGGCAGCGCGGCCCGGTCCAGCTTTCCGTTCGTCGTCACCGGAAGCCCCTCCAGAACCATCACCGTCGGCAGCATGTAGTCGGGCAACCGGTCGGCCGCGAAATCCCGGAGCATGCCCGGGTCCACCGCACCACCGTCGGCCGGCACGACGTACGCGACCAGGCACCGCTCGCCGGGCCGGTCCTCGCGGGCGAGGACGGCGATCTGGCCGACGGCCGGATGGGCGGCGAGCGCGGCCTCGACCTCGCCGGGTTCCACCCGGAATCCACGGATCTTCACCTGCGCATCCGCCCGCCCCACGAACAGCACCTGACCGTCGGGGGCCCAGCGCACGAGGTCGCCGGTGCGGTACATCCGCTCGCCGGGCCCGCCGAAGGGACAGGCCACGAAACTTCCGCCCGTCCGGCCCGGCCGCCCGACGTACCCCCGGGCCAGACCCGGACCGGCGATGTACAGCTCGCCGGTCACCCCGACGGGAACGGGCTGGAGAAGACCGTCCAGCACATACATCCGGGCGTTGTCGATCGGCCGGCCGATCGACGGAGCGGCGTCGTCGGGCCGGATCCCCGCGTCGACGACGCCGGCCGTCGTCATCACGGTCGCCTCGGTCGGACCGTAGGTGTTGCACAGCCGCCCGGGAGTCGCCCATCGGCTCGCCAGGGCCGCGGTCAGGCGTTCGGCACCGACCACCCAGTTCGTCACCCCTGGCACGGCGGCCGGGTCCAGCACGCCCAGCAGGGTGGGAACCACGCTGGCCACCCGGACGTCCGCCGAGCGGATCATCTCGACCAGCGTGTCCGGGTCGCCCCGCTCGTCGTCCGTCGCGATCGCCAGGGTGCCGCCCGCGGCGAGCACGACGACGACGTCGAAGACGGACGCGTCGAAGCTGAAGGAGGCGAACTGCAGCGCCACCACACCCTCGGACACACCGAGCCGGGGCCGCATGGCCTGGGCCAGGTTCACCAGACCGCCGTGGGCGACCGCCACGCCCTTCGGACGGCCGGTCGAACCCGACGTGTACGTCACGTACGCGACCTGGCGCGGATCCACCGGTGTGCCCGGCGACTCGGCCGACTCGGCCGCGATCGCCGCCACCGAGCCACCGTCCAGCACCACGGGCCGGGCCGTGCCGAGCGACACGCCCGCCAGCGTCCCGGCCGCCCCGAGCACCACGACCGCCCCGCTGTCGGCCAGCAGATAGCCCAGGCGGTCCGCCGGATAGTCCGGGTCGAGGTAGGTGTACGCCGCGCCGCTCTTCCAGACGGACATGATCGCGACCACCAGCCGCACGCCGCGCGGCAGGCACAGACCCACCACGTCCTCGCGACCCACCCCGACCGCGGCCAGGTACCGGGCCAGCCGGTTCGCCTGCGCCTCCAGCTCACCGTAGGTCAGGGCCTCGGTACCGCACCGCACCGCCACCGTGTCCGGCGACCGCGTCACGCGGTCCGCGAACAGGTCCAGCACGGTACCGGGCGGGATCGGCCGGGCGGTGTCGTTCCAGCCGACCGTCACCCGGGACCGTTCGGGCCCGTCCAGGACGTCGATCCGGCTGAGCCGGGTACCCGGCTCGACCGCGACCCGCTCCAGCACCCGGGCGAAACGCTCGGCCAGCGCCGCCGCCGTCGGCGCGTCGAACAGGTCGGTGGCGTACAGGATCGTGCCCTCGATCCCGGCCGGGCCCCCGTCGTCGGCACGCCGCTCGACCAGATCGACGGCCAGGTCGACCCGGGCGGCGAGCGGTCCGGCCCGCAGCGGGCGGACCTGAACCCCCGGCAGGTCCCACCGGGCCGGGGTGCCGGCCCGGACGGCGAGCAGGATCTGGAACAACGGGTTGCGGGAGAGCGAGCGCGCCGGATTGAGATCCTCGACCAGCCGCTCGAACGGCAGGCCCTGATGCGCGTACGCGGCCAGGTCGGCCCGGCGTACCCGGGTCAGCACCTCCACGAAGGACGGGTCGCCGCTCAGGTCGGTGCGCAGCACCAGCGTGTTGACGAAGAACCCGACCAGCCGGTCGAGGGCCGCGTCGCCCCGGCCGGCGATCGCCGTACCGATCGGGATGTCGGTGCCCGCACCCATTCGACAGAGCAGCACCCCCAGCGCGGCCTGGGCGAGCATGAACATCGTCACCTTCTCGTGCCGGGCCAGCTCCGCCAGCCGGGCATGGGCCCGCGCGTCCAGCCGGAACACGACCGACTCGCCCCGGAACGAGGACGCCTCCGGCCGGCGCCGGTCGGCCGGCAGCGCCACCTCCTCGGGTACGCCCGCCAACGCCCGCCGCCAGTACGCGAGCTGTGCGCTGACCACGCTGTCCGGATCGGAGAGGTCGCCCAGCACCCGGCGTTGCCACAGCGCGTAGTCGGCGTACTGCACCGGCAACGGCTCCCACCGCGGGGCGTTCCCCGCCCGTCTGGCCGCATAGGCGGTACTCAGGTCCTGGGCCAGCACCTCGATCGACCAGCCGTCCACCGCGATGTGGTGCGCCACCACCAGCAGCACGGCGTCCGACGGACCCAGCACGAGCAGCCACACCCGCCACGGCACCTCGGTGCGGAGGTCGAATCCCCGGTCCGCGTACCCGGCCAGCTCCGCCGTCAGCCGGTCCTCGTCGGTCGGTACCACGACCAGTGGCCGGCGCCCCGATGGCCCGGCCAGGATCCGCTGGTACGGAGCGCCGCCGGCCTCCGGGAAGACGGTTCGCAGGCTCTCGTGCCGGTCCGCGACGTCGCCCAGCGCCGCGTCCAGCGCCGCCGGGTGCAGATCGCCGGAGATCCGCAGCGCGAACGAGACGTTGTAGACCGAACTCGGTACGTCGTCCAGGCGGTTGAGGAACCACATCCGCTCCTGCGCGGACGACAGCGGCACCCGCTCCGGACGGGACATCGGTGCGAGCGGCACCGCCGGTTTTCCGGCGGCATCGTCGAGAAGGCGGGCCACCCCCGCGACCGTCGGATCGAGGAACAGGTCACCGACGCTGATCTCGGCGTGGAACATCGCCTGCACCCGGGCGATCAGTCTCATGGCCAGCAGCGAGTCCCCGCCGAGGTCGAAGAACGACTCGTCCGCACCCATCCGGGCCAGGCCCAGCACCTCGGCGAACATCTGGCACAGCAGTTCCTCCACCGCCGACTCCGGGCCCCGCCCGTGGCCCGCCAGGTCGGGAGCCGGCAGCGCGGCCCGGTCCACCTTGCCGTTCGCGGTCAGCGGCAGCGACGGCAGCACCACCAGCGCGGCCGGGACCAGGAAGTCGGGGGCCCGGTCGGCCACGAACCCGCGCAGCGCGACGGTGTCCACCGGCGCTCCGGGGGCCGGAACGACGTAGCCGACCAGGCGGACGTCTCCCGGACGGTCCTCCCGGGCGACGACCGCGACCCGACCCACGGACTCGTGCGTGGCGAGGACCGCCTCGACCTCGCGCGGCTCGACCCGGAACCCGCGGATCTTCACCTGGTCGTCCGCCCGGCCGGCGAACAGCAACTGACCCTGGTCGGTCCACCGCGCCAGGTCGCCGGTGCGGTACATGCGGCCGCCCGTCCCGCCGCCCGTCGCGCCGTCTGTCCCGCCATGCGGTTCGCCGACGGGGCAGGCGACGGGGCAGGCGACGAAGCGCTCGGCCGTCAGGGCCGGCTGGCGCAGGTAGCCCCGGGCCAGGCCGGGGCCGGTCACGTAGACCTCGCCGGTGACACCGGGTGGCACCGGCCGGAGGAACCCGTCGAGCAGCAGCACCCGGGTGTTGGCGATCGGGCCCCCGATCGGCACCGGCCCGGCACCGACGTCCTCCGGCAGCGGCTCGCTCATCGTGGCGCACACGGTCACCTCGGTCGGCCCGTACGCGTTGACCATCCGCCGCCCCGGCGACCACCGGGCCACCAGCGACGGCGGGCACTCCTCCCCGGCCACCACGACCGTGCCCACCCCGGCGGGCAACTCCGGCACCGAGGCCAGTACGGACGGCGGCACCGTCAGGTGGGTCACCCCGAACTCCCGCGCGGTCGCGGCCAGCGATCCGAGCGGCGGCAGGCGGTCCGGTCCCACCAGCACCAGGCAGGCCCCGGACAGCAGCGCCACGCAGAACTCCGACACCGCCGCGTCGAAGCTGGGCGAGGCCAACTGCAGGACCCGTGATCGCGGTTCCACCCCGAACCGACGGATCTGGGCGGTCGCCAGGTTCGCCAGCCCGCGATGCGTCACCAGCACACCCTTCGGGGCACCCGTCGACCCCGACGTGTAGACGACGTACGCCGGGTCGTCGGGCCCCACCGGGGGATCGGCGGCACCCAGGCGGCGGCTCGACCGCCCCGCCACCGAGGGATCGTCCACGAGCAGGCGGATGCGGTCCGGCGGGACCAGGCCCGCCGTGGCCGGGGAACACACCACCACCGCCGGATCGGCGTTACCGATCACGAAACCGATCCGCGCCGCCGGGTACGCCGGATCGACCGGCACGAAGCCGGCGCCCGCCTTCGTCACGCCGAGCCATGCCGTCGCGAGGTCCACCGACCGTTCCAGCAGCACCCCGACCAGGTCGCCGCGCTCGACTCCCCGGGACACCAACTCCCGCGCCAGGCGGTTCGCCGCCGCGTCCAGCCGCGCGTACGTCGACGACCGCCCCTCGCCCCGCACCGCCACCGCGTCCGGGGTGCGGTCCACCTGCGCCTCGAAGAGCCGGCCCAGCGGCATCGGCGGGACCGGTATTGCGGTGTCGTTCCACTCGTGGAGCACCCGGGTACGTTCCGCCTCGGCGAGCAGGTCCAGGTGGCCGATCCGGGCATCGGGATCGGCCACCATCCGGGTCAGCACCCGTACCAGCCGGTCGAGGATCCGCTGGGCGTCGTTCCCGTCGAACAGATCCGGCCGGTAGTTGAGCCGGAGGTCCAGCCGGTCCGCCGGGCTCACGGTCAGGGAGAGCGGGTACTTCGCCATCTGCCGCCCGGCCAGCGGGGTGAGTCTCGGGCCACCGGTACCGGACCTGCCCCGGGGGTCGCGGGGGAAGTTCTGGAACACCAGTACGGTGTCGAAGCGGGCGCCCGGTCCGGCCGTACGCTGGATGTCGGCGAGGCCCACGTACTGGTGGTCCAGCAGCGCCGCCTGCTCCTGTTGTACCTGCACCAGCAGGTCGGCGACGCGCCGGGCCGGGTCGAGTCGTACCCGTACCGGCACGGTGTTGAGGAACAGGCCCAGCATCGTCTCCAGGCCGGGAAGATCCGTCGGACGTACGGCCGTGATCGCGCCGAACACCACGTCGCGGCGGTCGGTCAGCCCACCCAGCAGGATCGCCCAGGCGACCTGGACGACGGTGTTGACCGTGAGGGAGTACCGGGCGGCGAGGGCGCGCAGCGCGGTCTCCCGCTCCCCGTCGACGGCGGCGAAGACCGAACCGGCCAGGGCGGGCGGGGCGTCGGCATGGTCGGCGGCCGGCGCGACCCGGGTCGGCTCCGTCGGGCCCGCGAGCGCCTCCCGCCACACCCGCAGGGAGGCGTCGCGGTCCTGAGCGGCCAGCCACACCAGATACTCGCGGTACGAGGTCACCGGGGGCAGCGCGGCGGTGCTGCCCCCCGCGTCGTACGCGGCCCACAGCTCGCGCATGAGGATCGGCAGGGACCAGCCGTCGATGAGGATGTGGTGCAGGGTGAGGATCATCCGGTGCTTCTCGGGTGCCAGTCTGACGAGGAGCACCCGCAGCAGCGGCGGCGTGGTCACGTCGAACGGCTCGGCGGTGGCCTCGGCGGCGAGGCGCTCGGCCTCGGCCTCCGCCGTCGCCGCGTCCCCGGGAAGCGCGTCGAGGTCGACCTCGTGCCACGGGATGTCCCGGTGCCGGGCGATCACCTGCACGGGCCGCTGCCGTCCGGCGAGCTGCCGGAATCCGGCCCGGAGGCTCGCGTGCCGGTCCAGCACCGCCTGCCACGACGCCCGCAGTACGGCCGGGTCCAGCGGTCCGTCCACGGCCGTGACGAACTGGGCGGTGTACATGGTGGTCGCCTGCTCGTCGTACACGGTGTGGAAGAGCAGGCCCTCCTGGAGCGGCGACAGCGGCCAGATGTCCTCGACCGGGGTCCGGGTCGGCGGATGGCCGGCGACCGTCATGACGCGGATCCCGCAGACGTGATCACC
>NZ_JADPUN010000133.1 GCF_015690345.1 Plantactinospora alkalitolerans
TCGCCGGTCAGGAAGCCCGGCGCGACGCGGGCGATGCCGGACAGCACGAGGGCGGCGAGCGCGTACCGCGCGGCCTGTCCGGTGAGGTGCGGGTAGTCGACGACGAGCTGGCTGATCGAGACCGAACTGCCGACGATCACCATGCCGGCGACGCAGAGCAGGCCCGCGACCGGGTTCGAGATGTTCACGGGGCCGACGCTATGGTGCAAGTGGTTCGGACTTAAGGGCCAATCGCGGCGGCTTTTGGAGGACCAAATGGCCATCCTGGAGGCGTTGGTCGAGCTGGACCGGGACCGTCCGGGATTGGCCGACCGGCTCACCGTCGCCCTGCGCGCGGCGATCGTGGACGGTCGACTCGTCCCGGGGAGCCGACTGCCGTCGAGCCGGGACCTCGCCACCGACCTGCGGCTGTCCCGCGGCGTCGTGGTGGAGGCGTACGAGCAACTGGTCGCCGAGGGCCGGCTGGTGGCCCGGCGCGGCTCGGGTACGACGGTGTCGACCGGTCAGCACGGGATCGCGACGGCGGAACGCCGGCCCGGGGCGGTGGCCGGAAGAGCCGTTCGGCCCGGGCGGGAGCCGGTACCGGCCGCCCGCGGCGGCGACGGTCGTGGTCGGGGCGTCACCGGCCCGGTGGCCGTACCCCCGGGTCGGGGTGGGGTGCTGCCGCTGCGGCCGGGCGTGCCGGACCCGGGTGCGTTCCCCCGGGCGGCGTGGCGCCGCGCCTACGAGCGGGCCCTGGACCGGGCCGGCGCCGCCGACCTCGACTACGGCGATCCGGCGGGTGCACCCCGGCTCCGGGCCGAACTCGCCGGCTACCTCGGCCGGGTCCGGGCCGCCCGGGTCCGGCCGCTCGACCTGCTGGCCACCACCGGTGCGGCCCAGGCGTTCGGTCTGCTCGGCGGGGCGCTCCGGTCCGCCGGGGTGGACGCCGTCGGCCTGGAGGACCCCGGCAGCGAGGGCATCCGGGGTCATCTCGTCGCACACGGACTGCGGCTCGTGCCGATCCCGGTCGACGACGGTGGGCTGGACGTCGCCGCACTGGCCCGGACCGGCCTGCGGGCGGTGCTGGTCACCCCGGCCCACCAGTTCCCGACCGGTGTGGTGCTGGCACCGGACCGCCGGGCCGCCCTGCTCGGCTGGGCCCGCCGGGTCGACGGGCTGGTCATCGAGGACGACTACGACGCCGAGTTCCGGTACGACCGCGACCCGGTCGGCTGCCTTCAGGGACTCGCCCCGGACCTGGTGGCGTACATCGGCTCGGCCAGCAAGGCCCTCGCTCCGGCCCTGCGGCTCGGCTGGCTGGCCGTACCGCCGGGGCTACGGTCGGCGGTACTCGCCGCGAAGGCGGCGGCCGACCTCGGCGGACCGGTGCTCGAACAGCTCGCCTTCGCCGAGTTGCTGGCCGGCGGCGGCTACGACCGGCATCTGCGCCGGCTCCGACGGATGCACCGGCTGCGCCGGGACGCCGTGGTGACGGCGGTGCGCCGGTACCTCCCGGCCGCCCGGATCTCCGGTGTCGCGGCCGGGCTGCACCTGGTGGTGGAGCTGCCGGAGCACGTCGACGACGGGCCGCTGGCCGAGGCCGCGCACCGGGCCGGGCTGGGGCCGGTGCCGCTGTCCCGGCTGCGGCTGGCCCCCGGTGGTCCGCCCGGACTGGTGCTCGGGTACGCGACGCACCCGCCCGACGTACTGACCCGCGCGGTGGCGACGCTGGCGGAACTGATCGTCTAGGTTTGCCGCATGCCGCCATTCGTTCCCCTCGCCGAGCGGATCGTCGACGCGCTCCTGTCGAGCGATCCCGCCCTGGCCTCGTCCGTCGGTGACCACGGCGTCGACGACCAGTTGCCGGACTGGTCCGTGGACGCGGTGGCCGGGCAGGTGGCGATGCTGCGGGACGCCGCCCACGCGCTGTCCGAGGTCGACGCCGAGGAGCTGGAGCCGCCGGAGCAGGTCGACCACGCCGTGCTGTCGGCCTCGGTCGACCGGGGGATCTTCGAACTGACCGAGGTGCGTGACCACGAGTGGAACCCGCTGGCCCACAACCCCGGACCGTTGCTGTACGCGCTGCTCGACCGGCCGTTCGCCTCGGCCGACGTACGGCTGACCAGTCTCGCGGGGCGGCTGGCGGCCGTACCGGACGCGCTGTCCACCGCGCGGGCGGTGCTCCGCGACGTTCCCCGGATCCACGCCGAGACCGCGGTCGGGCAGTTCGAGGGCGCGGCGGCGCTGGTCCGTGACCAGGTGCCGGCGTTGCTGGCCGAGGCACCCGGGTTGCGGAGCACGGTGGAGCCGGTCGCCCAGGCCGCGGTACGCGAACTGACCGGGTTCGCCGACTGGCTGCGTACCGGCCTCGGGGACGATGCCGGCCCGGGGCGGGACCCGAGGTTGGGCCGCCGGCTCTGGGAGGCGAAGCTCTGGCACACCCTGGACACCGAGCTGTCGGCCCGGGAGGTGCTCGACCGGGCCTGGACGAATCTCGACCGGGTCACCGAGGAGATCCGCGCGGCAGCGGTCGAACTGGTCGGTGGTCCGGCCTCGGACGCGACCGTACGCCAGGCGCTGAACCTGCTCGCCGACGAGCACCCGGACGACGCCTCGATCGTGCCGCTCGCCCGGCTGACCCTCGGCGACGCGACCGACTTCGTCGCCGACGCCGAGTTGGTGTCACTGGTCGACGATCCGTGCGTGATCAAGGAGATGCCCGAGCACGATCGCGGGGTCGCGGTCGCCTACTGTGACGCGCCGGGACCGTTCGAGACCGGTGAGGTGCCGACGTACTACTGCATCGCGCCCACTCCGGCCGACTGGTCGGCGTCCCGGATCGAGTCGTTCTACCGGGAGTACAACGACCACATGATCCGCAATCTGACGGTGCACGAGGCGATGCCGGGGCACTTCCTCCAGCTGGCGCACGCCCGGCGCTACCGGGGCAGCAGCCGGGCCCGGTCGCTCGGCCACTCCGGACCGTTCGTCGAGGGCTGGGCCGTCTACGCCGAGCAGGTGATGGCCGAACACGGCTTCGGCGGCCTGGCGGTCCGGTTGCAGCAGCTCAAGATGCAGCTCCGACTGACCATCAACGCGATCCTCGACCAGCTCGTGCACTGCGAGGAGCTGTCCGAGGCGGACGGGCTCGCGCTGATGATGGAACGGGGCTTCCAGGAGGAGGGCGAGGCGGCCGGGAAGTGGCGGCGGGCGTTGCTCACCTCGACGCAGCTCTCCACGTACTTCGTGGGCTACAGCCAGATCGCCGAGATCGCGGCGCGGCGACCGGCGGGGGTACCGGTCCGGCAGTGGCACGATGCCATCCTCGCGCACGGTTCTCCGCCACCTCGGCACCTTCCCGTGCTGCTCGGTCTGGTCTAGGCCGGTCGGGGAAGGGCGCGTCGGGGCCGTCCGCCCTGCTCCGCCGCCCTCCACCGTCGGGATCCGGGCAAACGCGCTGGTTGCCGGCGGCCGCTCGGTAACCTGCGAATGGCAACGTTCGTCGGCCGTCGCCAGCGGGATCGGCATGGAGGTCATGGCGCCGCCAGAAGCTCCGTCGACGCCGGCTCCGGGCGCCACCAGGGCCGGCGTCGACGGGCTGGCCGGGGTCGACGGGCTGGCCGGGTCGACGGGCTGGCCCGGGTCGACGGGCTGGCCGGGTCATCCCGGCGGACCGCCGGCTACTGCGGGTCTGGCCGGCGGTCCACCACTCCGGCGCCGGGCGGCAGGTCGAAGGCGGAGCCCTCCACCGCGTCCCGGTAACGGCTCAACGCCACGTCGAGTTCGACGCCGTCGACCACGCCCTTGAAGCTGCCCAGGGCACCCTCGCCGATGATGCAGGCGTCGAACCTGGCGGTGGGCGCGTCGCTGAGCTGTTCGACATCCACACAGGTGGCATGCCGCCCGGCGACCGTGGTGTCGTGCTGTCGGATGACCGCGTCGGGGTCGATGGCGGCGGCGGTGAGCAGGCCGATCACCACCGGCGGGGTGACCAGGCCCCGCTTGTTCATGTCCGTGAAGATGGCGATTGCCGGCTTGGTGTTCGTCACCGGCGGCGCGGTGACCGTACAGGTCGGCTTCTTTCGGGTGGTGTCGCACGCCGTGGTGGCGTCCGCGGTGACCGTCAGCATGCCGCCGGGGTAGGTGTACGCGGCGCGGAGCGGATCCTGGGACTGCGAGATCGATGCGCTCTCGCCACCGGGAAGTTGGTAGTCGGCCGAGTAGGTGAGCTCGTTCGACCGGTCCAACCGGGCAGCGAGGTCGTTGACCAGATCGGCCCGGCTGATCACCCGGCCGGCGCCGTCCAGGGTCTGGCACCCGGAGATCGTCAGTACGGAAATGATCGCCCCCGCGAGTACCCGGAGTGAGATCGACACAACCGGCATGGCCTACAGCCTTGTCGATCGGGTGAAGGTCTCGCAAACCGGTTCCCACGTACGGTGAAGGATATCCGCAAATGTCGGATCCCTTCGCAGTCACGCGACCACGCTACGTGGCGGTGGTGCGGCTGCCGGCGGGGGACGTCGGGCCGTCGTCCAGGTCCGCCATGCGGCGCCCGCAGGTCCGGACCGGCCCGATAGGCTGGCCGTGGAGGCCTCAGCCGCACCGTCGCGGCCCGGACCGGACCGCCATCGACATCTGATGGACCGACATCGACAACTGAGGAGCACGACAGTGGCCACCATCGAGGGAATCGTCGCTCGGGAGATTCTCGACTCGCGCGGCAACCCGACCGTCGAGGTCGAGGTCGGGCTGGACGACGGTACGGTCGCCCGCGCCGCGGTGCCGTCCGGCGCGTCCACCGGAGCCTTCGAGGCGATCGAGCTGCGCGACGGTGACTCCGACCGCTACAACGGCAAGGGTGTCGAGAAGGCCGTCGCCAACATCGAGGACCGGATCGTCGACCAACTGGTCGGCTACGAGGCCAGCGAGCAGCGGCTGATCGACCAGAAGATGCTCGACATCGACGGCACCGACACCAAGTCGGAACTCGGCGCCAACGCCATCCTCGGCGTCTCGCTGGCGGTGGCGAAGGCGGCGGCGAGCAGCGCCGAGCTGAGCCTGTTCCGCTACCTGGGCGGCCCGCACGCGCACCTGCTGCCGGTCCCGATGATGAACATCCTGAACGGTGGCGCGCACGCCGACTCCAACGTCGACGTGCAGGAGTTCATGGTCGCCCCGATCGGTGCGCCCACGTTCCGGGAGGCGCTGCGCTCCGGCGCGGAGGTCTACCACGCGCTGAAGTCGGTACTGAAGAAGAAGGGCCTGTCCACCGGGCTCGGTGACGAGGGCGGCTTCGCGCCCGACCTGCCCACCAACTCCACCGCACTCGACCTGATCGCCGAGGCGGTCGAGAAGGCCGGTTACCGGCTCGGCACCGACATCGTCTTCGCGATGGACGTGGCCGCGACCGAGTTCTTCTCCGACGGCACGTACACCTTCGAGGGTGCGACGAAGTCGGCGGACGAGATGACCGCCTACTACCACAAGCTGATCGACGACTACCCGATCGTGTCCATCGAGGACCCGCTGGCCGAGGACGACTGGTCCGGCTGGGCGAACCTGACCGCCTCGATCGGCGACCGGATCCAGATCGTCGGCGACGACCTGTTC
Source organism: Plantactinospora alkalitolerans (assembly GCF_015690345.1). Lineage (GTDB taxonomy): Bacteria > Actinomycetota > Actinomycetes > Mycobacteriales > Micromonosporaceae > Plantactinospora > Plantactinospora alkalitolerans. Next base: position 5,596 of record NZ_JADPUN010000133.1, read on the forward strand.
GTCACCAACCCGCAGCGGATCGCCCGGGGCATCGCGGAGCAGTCCGCGAACGCGGTACTGGTCAAGGTGAACCAGATCGGCTCGCTGACCGAGACCTTCGAGGCGGTGGACCTGGCCCACCGGGCGGGCTTCAAGTGCATGATGAGCCACCGCTCCGGCGAGACCGAGGACACCACCATCGCCGACCTGGCGGTGGCGATGGGCTGTGGCCAGATCAAGACCGGTGCACCGGCCCGATCCGACCGGGTGGCGAAGTACAACCAACTGCTGCGGATCGAGGAGGAGCTGGCCGACGCGGCGCGGTACGCCGGCACCAGCGCCTTCCCGCGTTACCGTTCGGTCTGACGTAGAACCTCGGGGGGAGGGTGCGACGGCGATGACGCAGCGCCGTACACCGAGCGGCCAGGGCCCGGCCCGGCGGCCGGATCGTGCCGGCCGGGCCGGGGTTCCCCGGCCCGGCCGGGCCGCGTCCCGTGACCCCGGGGCCCGGTCCGAACCGAAACAGGGCCCGGTCCGGGCGGCCGGAAATGTCCGGACCTCCGGCGCCGCCCGGACCTCCGGCGCCTCCCGGGGCACCGGCGCCAGCCGGAGCGCGGACGGACCCCGGTCGGGCAACCGGCCCGGGGTGGCCCGGCGGACCGGCGCCGCCCGGACGGTGAAACGCACCTACGCCCAACAACCCCGCCGCTACACCGGGCGGGCGACGGTGCTGGCCGGGGTCCTGGTCGCGCTCGCCCTCGCGTACACGTATCCGGTCCGGGTCTACCTCAACCAGCAGTCCGACATCGCCCGGATCGAGGCGGCCCAGCAGGCGCAGCGGAAGCTGATCGGCGATCTGACCGAGGAAGCCGCGCTCTGGGACGATCCGGAGTACGTCAAGATCAAAGCACGGGAGCGGTTCTTCATGGTGCTGCCCGGCGAGGTGCCGCTCGTGGTGCTGACCGACCGCGAGGGCGCCGCCCGGGACGCCGGTGTCGTTCCCGACCCGACGCAGCAGCGCGCCCCGGACCCCTGGTACGACACCCTCTGGTCGAGCATCCAGGCGGCGAACGAGCAGGAACGGACCGGTCAGTGAGCCGACCCGACGCGGTCGACGTACCCGGAACGGGGTCGGCGGCGGACTCGGTACCGCTACCGGTACGGGAACCGGCCACCGCCGGCGACCTGGCCGCGGTGGCCGCCCAGCTCGGCCGTACCCCGCGCGGCACCCGGGCGGTGGCCCACCGGTGCCCGTGCGGGCTGCCGGACGTGGTGGAGACCACCCCCCGGCTGGCCGACGGTACGCCCTTTCCGACGCTGTTCTACCTGACCTGCCCCCGGGCGGTCGCCGGATGCAGCCGGTTGGAATCCGCCGGGGTGATGCGGGAGATGGCCGAGCGGTTGGCGGCCGACCCGGAGCTGGCCGAGCGCTACCTGGCCGCGCACCAGGACTACCTGGCCCGGCGGAACACGATCGGACAGGTGCCGGAAATCGACGGCATCTCCGCCGGCGGCATGCCGGGCCGGGTGAAGTGCCTGCACGTGCACCTCGGGCACGCACTTGCCGCCGGTCCCGGAGTCAACCCCTTCGGCGACGAGGTGCTGGAACTGCTCGAACCCTGGTGGGCCGGCGGCCCGTGCGTGGAGCCGGCCGAATGACCCGTCCCGGATCGGAGTCGATGCCGGCCGAGCTGGTCATCCGACGGGCCCGGACGACCGACGTACGGGGGATCCGGGAGCTGATCGACACCTACAGCTCCGAGCGCCGACTGCTCAGCAAGGCGACCGTCACGCTCTACGAGGACGTCCAGGAGTTCTGGGTCGCGGTGGATCCGAGCGACGGAACGGTGGTCGGTTGCGGGGCCCTGCACGTGATGTGGGAGGACCTGGCCGAGATCCGGACCGTGGCGGTGCACCCGGGCTACCGGGGCCGCAAGATCGGTCAGCGGATCGTGACGGAGCTGCTGGCGACCGCCCGCGAACTCGGCGTCTCCCGGCTCTTCTGCCTCACCTTCGAGACCGGGTTCTTCGCCTCGTTCGGCTTCGTCGAGATCGACGGCGCCCCCGTTCCGCAGCCCGTCTTCGAACAGCTCCTCCGGTCGTACGACGAGGGGGTCGCGGAGTTCCTCGGCCTTGAGCGGGTCAAGCCCAACACCCTCGGCAACGTCCGCATGCTGCTCCGCATGTAAGCACGTTGGGATGTAAGGAAGGGCCCCTTCTTATCGCTTTCTGTCGAAGAAGGGTCCCTTTTTAACACCCCGCCTTCGGCTTCGGCGCGGCCAGTAGTCTGGCGTCCGTGATGACGGAAACGGTCTCTGAGCGGGTCGCCGCGATCGACTGCGGCACGAACTCGATCCGGCTGCTCGTCGCCGACCTGCCCGACCCGTCCGCCGGACCGGAGGCCGAACTGGCCGACGTGGTCCGCCGGATGGAGATCGTCCGGCTCGGCCAGGGCATCGACCGGACCGGCCGCCTGGCGCCGGAGGCGATCGAACGCACCCGCCTGGCCCTGGTCGGGTACGCGACCGAGATCGAGTCGCTGGGCGTGTCGAAGGTCCGGATGTGCGCCACCTCCGCCTCCCGGGACGCGTCGAACGCCGACGAGTTCCGGGCAATGGTGCTCGACACGCTCGGCGTCGAGCCGGAGGTGGTGACCGGCGACGAGGAGGCCAGACTCTCCTTCACCGGGGCGGTACGCGGGCTGGACGCCGAGGTACGGGAGCCGTACCTGGTCGTCGACATCGGCGGCGGGTCCACCGAGTTCGTGGTCGGTCGCCGTCCGGCCACCGGCGGTACGGCCCAGGTCGACGCGGCGGTGTCGGTGGACATCGGTTGTGTCCGGATGACCGAGCGGCACCTGTCCGGTGACCCGCCGACGGCGGAGCAGGTCGCGGCGGCCGAGGCCGACATCACGGCGGTGGTGGACCGGGCGTTGTCGATGGTGCCGGGGCGGGAGGCGGCCACCCTGATCGGGCTGGCCGGGTCGGTCACCACGGTCGTCGGGATCGCCCAGGGGCTGCCGGAGTACCGGTCCGATCGGATCCACCACGCCCGGGTGTCGTACGCCGACGTGGTGAAGGTGACGACGGACCTGCTGGCCCGGTCGGCGGCCGAGCGGCTCACCATCCCGGTGATGCACCCCGGCCGTGCCGACGTGATCGGCGCGGGAGCTCTGGTGCTCCAGGTCATCATGCGGCGGGCCGGAATGTCCTCGGTGATCGCCAGCGAGCACGACATCCTCGACGGGATCGCCTACAGCCTGCTGCCGGCGTAGCCACGGGTGGACCCGGAGAAGAGTCACCGCCGGCAGCTCCACCATTCCTGAATTGCCGGGCGACCCACTCGGGCAGGGCGGCCAGGGCGTCGGTCAGGAGATCCCTGGCCCGAGCCACGTTGTGGCAACGACAGTCGTCCTCCTGCATGGGGAGGTAGAGGATCCGACCGGGTTGCTCCAGGAATCGGGTGCAGAGCCGGAGCGCCGAGGCCACCGCGTCGCCGTGCAGCCTGGTGCGTTCCACGAGGGCCAGTTCGGCCAGGGCGGCGGGGGACATGCCGGGTACCGGGGCGGATGTGCTCGGTCGACGGCGCCGGCGCACATTGTCGGCCCGTACCGCGGGGCGGCCTACGCGGCACGGGCCTTTCGACGGTCGGTCATGCCGGGATGATGGCCGGTCCGGGGATGATGGCCGGTCCGGGGAAGGGGCGGCCGGTCCGGGGAAGGGGCCGGTCCGGAATGGACCGACCCCACCGCAGGAGCTTCCCGGGCTGGCGAGCTGCCTATCGAAGCCAGGCGTCGATGTTGTCGGCGGCCAGCCGGGTGAAGTTCCGCATCACCTCGGGCTCGGTCTCGAAGCCCGACTCCCAGGCGATGTCGTGCAGGATCGTCACCACCGGCCCGGTCCGGACGACCGTGACCAGGTTGTCGGCGGTGCCGGTGACCTCGTCGGTGTTGATGTCGACGACGTCGTGGCGGATCCGGATCAGCAGTGCCTCGTCGCCCTGGTCGGGAGGCGTCAGCAGGCTGTACCGGGTCGTCCGGGGGCCGTCGACCTCCTGACGGCAGTCCCGGACGGCGTCGGCGAGCTGGTCCATGAAGGTCGCCGCCGCGCGGTCCCGGTAACTGGTGATCGTCTGGACGAGGTACCCGTTCGGTACGTCTCCGGCCCGGGTGGGTGGATTGCCGTAGACGTACATGAGGGAGCGACGGGTCACGATCGAGGCATCGGCGCCGAACTTCCGGTCACAGAGGTCGGGAAGCGGCCGCTGCCATTCCGGACTGCGCCGGGACTGGCCCGTGGAGGTGTCCCGGGGCTGGGTCAGGAAGGCCCGGTCCGGGATCGAGGTCGGCGGGCGGACCGTCGTACCGGTGGTCTGCCCGCCCGGCGTGGCCGTCGGCGTCGCACCGGTCGGCGTCGGGACGCTGGTGGGCGGGACGGTGCCGGGAGGGCTGGTCGGCTCGGCGG
>NZ_JADPUN010000328.1 GCF_015690345.1 Plantactinospora alkalitolerans
GGGAGTTGACCGGGCCGGCGTTGGCCCGGGCCGTCCTGGACGCCGCGATGGCCCGCCGGAAGTCGGGCGGGTCCGGCCGGCGTACCCGGGGACGGGCCGACCTCGACGGTGATCCGGGCGACGGCTCAGGTGAGGCGGGTGCGGGACCGGCGACCGGCCGGGCTGGGCAGCCCCGGCGCCGGCCCAGAGGTTATTCCGGGCCCGGACCGGATCCCCGGGACCCGCAACTGCTCGGTGCGGTGCTGGCCCGAATGGTGAAGGCGCGTGGCTGGCAGCAGCCGGCGGCCGAGGCGACCGTCTTCGGTGCCTGGGAGCGGGTGGTCGGGGCGGACATCGCCGAGCACAGCCGTCCGATCAAGTTGGAGGACGGCGAACTCACGGTCGAGGCGGAGTCGACGGCGTGGGCGACTCAGCTTCGGCTGCTGGCCGGCTCGCTGCTCCGGCGTATTGCGGCTGAGGTGGGTCATAACGTGGTCCGACGGCTGCACGTGCACGGCCCCACGGCCCCGTCCTGGAACCGTGGTCCCCGGCGGGTACGAGGACGTGGTCCCCGGGATACGTACGGCTGAGCCGACGCAGTCGGACGGACGGCATCCGGCGGACGGACCCGCCCGCCATAACGCGCAGCCGACCGGCGCGGGAGCGGGCCGGCGCCGCCTCGGGTGTCGTCGACAGGGAAGACACCGCCGACAGTGCGGGTGTCGTCGACAGGGCGGGCTCCGGCAGGGCGGCGGGTTGCTGCCGGCGGGCCAGGGCCAGGCCGGCCCAGGCCGAGGCGACCAGGCCGACACAGCCGGCGAGTACCAGTGTCTGCCGGGGACCGGCGTGCTCGGACAGCCAGCCGAGGCCGGGCGCGCCGACGGCGGCGGCGACCGAGCCGGTCACCGCGACGGCGGCCAGTACCCGACCGCGCATCGCACCGTCGGTGTCGAGCTGGGCCCGGGTGCCGACGGTGGTATCGATGATCACTGCGGCGGCGGCGATCGGCAGGATCGCGAGCGCGAAGCTCCAGACGCCGGGTGCCAGGCCGGCGAGGGCCTGGAGTGCACTCGCGACCAGCCCGGCACCGACCAGGATGCCGTAGCCGAGGTGGCGCCTGCGGGCGGCGGCCAGTGCGCCGAGCACCGTGCCTACCGCGAAGACCGTGGAGAGCAGGCCGTAGACGGCGGCTCCGCCGCCGAACGGGCCGGCACTCATGGCGGCCATCGTGACCTGGTAGTTGCGGCCCAGGCTGCCCAGCACGAAGGCGAGCGCGAGGGCGGTCAGGATGACGGGCTGCCGGCGTAGGTAGTTCAGCCCGGCCCGGATTCCGTGCCCGGCGTCCGGACTCCCCTCCGGGCCGGGTTCCGGCTGGTGCAGATCCCCCTGCCGTACGGAGAACAGCGCACCCACCACGGCGGTGAAACTGACCGCGTTGATCACGAACAGCAGGGCTGGTCCGGTGGCGGCGACCACGACCGCGCCGAGGCTCATTCCGAGGATCCGCCCGGCGGAGTTCGTCAGTGAGCCCAGCGCCAGAGCGTTGCCCAGCGTTTCCCGGTCGACCATCATCGAGCCGTACCGGCCCATGACCGGGCCCTCGATCGCGGTGAGTGCCCCACTGACCAGCGAGATCACGTAGATCATCGACATCTGCGGCGCGTCCGACCAGGCCAGTGTGGCCAGGCCGGCGGCGAGCAGGGCGTGCCCGATCTGGGTGCCGATCAGCAGCGGTCGGGCGGGCAACCGGTCCGCGAGGGCACCGCCCCAACCGCTGAGCAGGAGTGTGGGGAGGGCCTGGAGCAGTACGGCGACTCCCATCGAGGTCGCCGAGCCGGTCCGCTGCAGTACGTACCAGTTGACCCCGAGCACCTGCATCCAGGTGCCGATCACGGACACGAATCCGGCGCCTGCCCAGATCCGGTAGTTGCGATGGCGCAGGGCGCCAAACGTGGTACGCAAAGCCGCGAACCCTCCCCGTTCGTCGGCGGGCGAACGCACGGAAGGCGCCCCCGCCTGATGGCTGTCCGTCACTGATTCGCAACAACCCGCGAGGACGGGCAAGTCTGGCTGCTGCTCAGGCCATTCGTTCAGGGGCGGTGGGAAGAATCACGCGTATCACCGCGTAGCCGGCGATTCGGGCTAACCCGCAGATGGCCGTTCGTCCGACCCATTGCCCGTCAAGGGGTCAGCAGGCGGTGGGTCGGCGGGTCAGCGAGGCCTGGCGGGCGGTGGATGGCGTCCGGGGCCGGATCAGGAGTCGGCGTAGACGGCGAAGCCGCGTTCGGCGCACCGCCGGTAGAAGCCCGCGAGGACACCCAACTCGGAGCGGGAGAAGCTCCACTGCGGTGCCGCCCCGGACTCGTCGCGGAGCGCGTCCAGCCGGCCGTCCAGCCACCGCAACTGCTGTTCGGCCAGCCGGCCGTCGGCCAGCGCGGCCCGCAGTACGGCGCTGACCGTGTCGAAGGTCACCGACTCGCCGAAGCCGCGGTGCCCGTCGACGAATCGCTCCAGTCCGCCGGCGATCCAGGCGCACCCGTCCGGATCGATCACCGGGTCCTCGTCCTCGGCGGCAGCCTCGGTGGCGTACAACACGCCGTCGAGGCCGAGCAGCAGGTCGACCAGTTCGGTGTAGGCGGTCGCCCGGACCGCACCGGTCTTGGCGATGTATCCCGCCAGGGCCGCGGTCGGCGCGGCGACGTCCGGCATGTCGGCCAACTCACCGAAGTCCACGAACTCGGCGGGGGCCACCGGGTCGTAGAAGCGGCCGGTCCGCGGCCAGCGCACCGCGACGTTGTCCAGCCCCATCGAGCGTCACCTCTCTTGGCACCTGACGAAACCGGTCGGTAGGACCGTCCGATGCGCTTTCCGGGCATCCTGGCCACGGAGCTTACTCACGGCGTCGCCGTCGCAAAGTTACGGCACCACCCGGGTTCGCGCGACCCCTGGCCGGACCGACCGAGGCGCCCGGCGCCGACACCGCCCGGCGGGGACCCGCTCGCCGGATGGTGGGCGCGGCGATGTCGGAAACCGCCCCCGATTCGACCCGGTGCGTGTGGGGGGAGTCGTGGGCGTAGGGGTTCGGGCGCCTACGACTGTCTCAGGGCGCCGCGCAGGGTGCCGGATAGCCAATATGTCATCTCGGCACAGTAAGATTGACGGCGAGACGACGACACGGTGTGGAGCGATGACCCGAACTCGGTGTTCGGGACGGGACCGCGCCGGGTCCGAGCCGATCGCGATCCGTGGGCAACCGCGGCGACCGGCGCGTTCGACCGTACCCCGGATCTCATCGTGGTGTCGGCCCACGCGCCCCGCCGTCGTGGCCGTCCACCAAACCCGCGCTCTCCGCGCCTACCCCGGCGTGGTGCGGTGCGAGAAAGTGGCCAAGGTGGCAGCGCAGAAGAAGCAGGAGTACGGCGCCGAGTCGATCACCGTTCTGGAGGGCCTGGAGGCCGTCCGGAAACGGCCTGGTATGTACATCGGATCGACTGGTGAGCGCGGCCTGCACCATCTTGTCCAGGAGGTCGTGGACAACGCGGTGGACGAGGCGATGGCCGGCTACTGCGACACGATCGAGGTCGTCCTGCTCGCCGACGGCGGCGTCCGGGTCACCGACAACGGTCGTGGATTCCCCGTCGACCTGCACCCGAAGCTGAAGAAGCCCGGCGTCGAGGTCGCGCTGACCGTCCTGCACGCGGGCGGCAAGTTCGACGGCAAGTCGTACGCGGTCTCCGGTGGCCTGCACGGCGTGGGCGTCTCGGTGGTCAACGCGCTCTCCACCCGGATGTTCGTGGAGATCCACAAGTCCGGGTACGTCTGGCGGCAGTCGTACGACAACTCCAAGCCGTCTCCGCTGGAGAAGGGCGAGACCACCAACACGACCGGCTCGGCGGTTTCCTTCTGGCCGGATCCGGCGGTGTTCGAGACCACCGACTTCTCCTTCGAGACGATCTACCGCCGGCTCCAGGAGATGGCCTTCCTCAACCGTGGCCTGACCATCCAGCTCCGCGACGAGCGGGTGCAGGAGGAGGACGGCAAGCCGCGCGAGGTCACCTTCTGCTACAAGGGCGGCATCGCCGACTTCGTCCGGCACCTCAACAACTCCAAGAGCCCGATCCACAAGACCGTGGTGGAGTTCGGGGCCGAGGAAGAGGGCATGTCGGTCGAGATCGCCATGCAGTGGAACGAGTCGTACGGCGAGTCGGTCTACACCTTCGCGAACACCATCAACACGCACGAGGGCGGCACGCACGAGGAGGGCTTCCGGGCCGCGCTGACCAGCGTGGTCAACCGGTACGGTGCCGAGAAGAAGCTGCTCAAGGGCGACGAGAAGCTCTCCGGCGAGGACATCCGGGAAGGGCTCGCGGCGATCATCTCGGTCAAGCTGACCGAACCGCAGTTCGAGGGTCAGACCAAGACCAAGCTCGGCAACACCCCGGTGAAGAGCTTCGTCCAGCGGGCCTGCAACGAGTGGCTGGTCGACTGGTTCGACCGCAACCCCGGTGAGGTCAAACTGATCATCACCAAGGCGACCCAGGCCGCCCGGGCCCGGATCGCGGCGCAGCAGGCGCGGAAGCTGGCCCGGCGCAAGTCGCTGCTGGAGTCCGGCTCGATGCCGGGCAAGCTGGCCGACTGCCAGTCCACCGATCCGCGCGAGTCCGAGGTGTTCATCGTCGAGGGTGACTCGGCCGGCGGCTCGGCCAAGCAGGGCCGGGACCCGCGTACCCAGGCGATCCTGCCGATCCGGGGGAAGATCCTCAACGTGGAGAAGGCCCGGATCGACCGGGTGTTGAAGAACAACGAGGTCCAGGCCCTGATCACCGCCCTGGGCACCGGCATCCACGACGACTTCGACATGGAGAAGCTGCGTTACCACAAGGTGGTGCTGATGGCCGACGCCGACGTCGACGGCCAGCACATCCAGACGCTGCTGCTCACCCTGCTGTTCCGGTTCATGCGCCCGCTGGTCGAGATGGGGCACGTCTACCTCGCGGCACCGCCGCTCTACAAGATCAAGTGGAACCGCAAGGGCGACGACGCCCAGTACGCCTACTCCGACCGGGAGCGGGACGGGCTGATCGCGCTGCGGCAGCAGAAGAAGGCGAACGCCAAGCCGGACGACATCCAGCGGTTCAAGGGTCTGGGTGAGATGAACTACCCCGAACTGTGGGAGACCACGATGAACCCGGCGACGCGTACCCTCCGGCAGGTCACCCTCGACGACGCCGCAACCGCCGACGAGCTGTTCAGCGTGCTGATGGGTGAGGACGTGGAAGCACGTCGTTCGTTCATCCAGCGCAACGCCAAGGACGTCCGCTTCCTCGACATCTAGTGGTGGTACGGCGGTCCCGGCCAGTCGGCCGGAACCGCCGGTGCCGTGTTGCCGGGCTCGGCCGAACGGCCCGGCAACACCGCCGTTCCACACAGTTATCCACAGCTTCCACGGTTTCCACAGCCGTTATCCACAGCGGAATGCGGCTTTGAGTCTGATAAGGGTTGACAGTGACGGATATCCCCGAGTCCTCCGCCAGCGAGCCGGAGCAGGAGCCCGCCCTCGGCGGTGCGGTCGCTCAGCACGACCGGATCGAGCCGGTCGGGCTCGAGGTGGAAATGCAGCGCTCCTACCTCGACTACGCGATGAGCGTGATCGTCGGACGGGCCCTGCCGGACGTGCGGGACGGGCTGAAGCCCGTACACCGCAAGATCCTCTACGCCATGTTCGACTCCGGCTACCGGCCGGACCGGGGGTACGTGAAGTGCTCCCGGGTGGTCGGCGACGTGATGGGTCAGTTCCATCCGCACGGCGACTCGTCGATCTACGACGCCCTGGTCCGGATGGCCCAGATCTGGTCGCTGCGCTACCCGCTGGTCGACGGCAACGGCAACTTCGGCTCGCCGGGCAACGACCCAGCTGCGGCCATGCGTTACACCGAGTGCAAGCTCGACCCGCTCGCCATGGAGATGCTCCGGGACATCGACGAGGACACCGTCGACTTCCAGGACAACTACGACGGCCGGGCCAAGGAGCCGACGATCCTGCCGTCGCGGATCCCCAACCTACTGCTCAACGGCTCCGAGGGCATCGCGGTCGGAATGGCGACCAAGATCCCGCCGCACAACCTGCGGGAGATCGGCGCGGCGGTGCAGTGGTGCCTGGAGAACCCGGACGCCGACGAGGAGACCACCCTCGACGAGCTGATCGGGATCGTGAAGGGGCCGGACTTCCCGACTCACGGGCTGATCGTCGGGACCACCCCGATCCAGGACGCGTACCGGACCGGACGTGGTTCGATCCGGATGCGCGCGGTGGTCGAGGTCGAGGAGGACAAGAAGGGCCGGACGGGCCTCGTCGTCACCGAGCTGCCGTACCAGGTCAACCCCGACAACCTCGCCGAGCGGATCGCGGAGTTGATCAAGGAGGGCAAGCTCGCCGGGATCGCCGACATCCGGGACGAGTCGTCCGGGCGTACGGGCATGCGGATCGTGCTGGTGCTCAAGCGCGACGCGGTCGCCAAGGTGGTGCTGAACAACCTCTACAAGCACACCCAGCTCCAGGAGACCTTCGGCGCCAACATGCTGGCCCTGGTCGACGGGGTGCCGCGCACACTCAACCTGGCCCAGTTCATCCGCTACTACGTCGAGCACCAGATCGACGTGATCCGCCGTCGTACCGCGTACCGGTTGCGGAAGGCCGAGGAGCGGGCACACATCCTCCGGGGTCTGGTCAAGGCGCTGGACGCGCTCGACGACGTCATCGCGCTGATCCGCCGCTCACCCACGGTGGAGGAGGCCCGGCAGGGCCTGATCCAGCTCCTGGAGATCGACGAGGTCCAGGCCACCGCGATCCTCGACATGCAGCTCCGCCGGCTCGCCGCGCTGGAGCGCCAGAAGATCATCGACGAGCTGGCCAAGATCGAGATCGAGATCGCCGACCTCAAGGACATCCTGGCCAAGCCCGAGCGGCAGCGGAGGATCGTCTCCGAGGAGCTCGGCGAGATCGTGGCCAAGTGGGGCGACGAGCGCCGGACCAAGATCGTGCCCTTCGAGGGCGAGGTCTCGATGGAGGACCTGATCGCCCGCGAGGACGTGGTGGTCACGATCACCCGGACCGGGTACGCCAAGCGGACCAAGGTCGACCTCTACCGCTCGCAGCGGCGCGGCGGCAAGGGGGTCAGTGGCGCCACGCTTCGGCAGGACGATATCGTCAGCCACTTCTTTGTCTGCTCGACGCACGACTGGATGCTCTTCTTCACCAATAAGGGGAGGGTCTACCGGGCCAAGGCGTACGAGTTGCCGGAGGCCAGTAGGGTGGCGAAGGGGCAGCACGTGGCCAACCTGCTCGCCTTCCAGCCAGACGAGCAGATCGCCCAGGTCATCGAGATCCCGGACTACCAGGTCTCGCCGTACCTGGTGCTGGCCACCAGGAACGGCCTGGTGAAGAAGACGAGGTTGGAGGAGTTCGATTCCAACCGTTCCGGCGGCATCATCGCGATCAACCTCCGCGACGAGGACGAGCTGGTCGGAGCGGCGCTGGCTGGACCCGGGGACGATCTCCTGCTGGTGTCCAAGAAGGCGCAGGCGATCCGGTTCAACGCCACGGACGAGGCGCTCCGGCCGATGGGCCGGGCCACGTCGGGGGTGATCGGGATGCGGTTCACCGACGACGACGTGCTGTTGGCGATGGAGGTAGTCCGCGAGGGCATGAACCTGGATGTCCTCGTGGCGACGAACGGGGGATACGCAAAACGTACCCCGATCGAGGTGTACCCCGTGCAGGGTAGGGGAGGTAAAGGGGTGCTGACCGCGAAGATCACTGAACGCCGTGGCGGTCTGGTCGGCGCTGTCGTGATCAGCCCGGACGACGAGCTGTTTGCCATCACGAGCAACGGCGGTGTGATCCGGACTCCCGTGAAGCCTGTACGCCGAACGCGTGATCGGAACACAATGGGGGTCAAACTGATGGACCTACCAGACGGCGTGACTATTGTGGCGATTGCTCGAAATGCCGACGAGCCTGACGAACAGGACTAGTTGATGACGGAGACACAGGCGAAGTCGGGGGCTGCGGGGGCCTCGACCAACCCGGTCGACGAGGAGGCCGGCGGCGCTGGCACACCAGCGACCGGCCGCACGGCCGTCGGCCGGGCGGTAGTCCCCGCTGACGCGCCGTCCCCCAAGTTCACCCGGGCGCCGGGCATGCAGCCGCCACCCGATCAGCTTCCCGAGGAATCGGCAGCCACGTCGAGTGAGGCCGACAGCAACCTCGAGGACACGGCGCCGGCGGCGACGGAGTCCGGGGACACCGTGACGTCCGCCGTGGCGTCCTCTCCGGCACCGAGGGCGACCGTCAGCGCTGGTCGGGCCGAACCCGTTGGTAGAGCGGAGCAGACCGCACCGACCAGCCGGCTGGAGCAGCCCGGCTCGTCGAGTCGTACCGAACGCATCCCGACCCGGACCGAGCGTCCCGCCGTCCCCACGGCGAGCGGCTCCGAGTTGACCCAGCCGATCTCCAGTGCCCAGCAGGGTGCCTTCCGGCCCGGCCGGGCCGGTGGCACCCCCCAGCCCCAGACTCCGACGAGCCGATTCGGGTTCGGTGGTCCCGCCGCGCGACCGGGCACCGGCGTCGGTGGGACCGGCGCTGCTGCTGCTGGCGGTGCGGCGGCCGGGTCGGCCGGTGGGGCCGGAGCGGTCGGCGCCGCCCGGGTCACCGAGGCCGTGCGGGCTGCCCGCAGCACGGTCAGCTCGGCGGCCTCGCGGGGGCCCCGTCGGGCCCGCCTGAACTTGAAGCGGATCGACCCCTGGTCTGTGATGAAGTTCTCGTTCGCGGTGTCGCTGGTGCTGTTCATCGTGGTCATCGTCGCGACGTCGGTGCTCTACCTCGCGCTCGACGCGATGGGCGTCTTCGACAGCGTGAACGGCACGCTCACCGACATGCTCAGCGCGACCGGCGGTCAGGGCGGTAGCACCTTCAAGATCACTGCCAAGGGTGTCATCCTCACCTCGGGCCTCATCGGCCTGGTGAACGTGGTGCTCTTCACCGCGTTGGCAACCCTGGCGGCATTCATCTACAACGTCTGTGCCGACCTCGTCGGCGGCGTCGAGTTGACGCTCGCCGAGCGCGACTGAACGGACGACAGCGGTCTCCGGAACGCCGGGGCACGCCGCACAAAGCGGTCGCCCCGGCGTTCACCGTTCCGGTACCGTTCCAGTCGTACCTGGTACGGCAGCACAGGTTTCCGCCGGCACGGCCCCGAGTTGGGATCGGCGTCGGGGGTACGGTAACCTTGCTCGGCGCACGGGGGGCTATAGCTCAGTCGGTTAGAGCGCAGAGCTGATAACTCTGAGGTCGATGGTTCGATTCCATCTAGCCCCACTTCACACCGTCCGACGACTGGTCGAGCGTGAGGATACGTCCATGTTGAAGAAGATCCTGCTCGTTGTCGGCGTGGTAGGCGTCGCGGCCCTCGTCTACAAGAAGGTCAAGGAATCGAACGACGAGCGGGCGCTCTGGCACGAGGCCACCACCGCGCCGGACCTTCGGTAGTCTTCCGACCGGACCGCCACCGGGCGAGGCGTCATCCAGCCCGGGGCCGTAGCTCAACTGGCAGAGCACTGCCTTTGCAAGGCAGGGGTTAGGGGTTCGAGTCCCCTCGGCTCCACCAATCAACGCCTTGAACAGGCGAGATGCTTGATGCAAGATCATCGAGTACAACGTCGGTACAACCCCAACTTGATCTTGGTCCGGGGTGGTGCGGTTCGACCGGGCCGAACCAGGTCCGATTCGTGAACGGGTTGCCGTCGCCGCGTAGCACCTGCTAGATGTACTGCCCAGGGAGGTTGGTCGAGATTGTGTGACGACACGACCTGATGTCGTAGGTAGGTGAAGGCCTCCGGTTGTGGAGTGGAGCTGTCTAGGAACCGCTCCGCCAACCAGGAGGCCTTCGTGT
>NZ_JADPUN010000329.1 GCF_015690345.1 Plantactinospora alkalitolerans
CCCGGGGCGGGCGGGCGGACGCGGACCGGTCGACGCAGGTAGCGGCCCGGACGGCGCGTTATCCGGGCCACAACCGCCGCGTCAGGTCCGTGGCCGATAGTCTCGCGACATGCCGGACCACGCAGCGACCCCAGCTAACCCCTCAACGTCGACGACCGGACGTCGGGCGGCGAAAGCCGTCATCCCGGCGGCCGGACTGGCCACGCGGTTCCTGCCCGCCACCAAGGTGGTGCCGAAGGAGCTGCTGCCCGTGGTCGACCGCCCCGTCCTGCAGTACATCGTCGAGGAGGCCGCGCAGGCCGGCATCGGTGACGTGCTGCTGATCACCGGTCGGGGCAAGACCGCGATGGTCGACCACTTCGACCGCCGTCCCGACCTCGAGGCGCGGTTGGAGGAGAAGGGCGATCCGGAGTTGCTGGCCGCCGTGCGTCGGCCGGGTGAGCTGGCCCAGATCTACACCTGCCGCCAACCCGAGCAGCTCGGCCTGGGCCACGCCGTCGGGTACGCCGAGACGCACGTGGGGGACCAGCCGTTCGCGGTGCTGCTGGGCGACGAGTTCGTGAACCTCTCCGAACCGCTGCTGCCGGCCATGCTCGACCTCCAGGCCCGGACCGGAGGAATCGTGCTCGCCTTCTTCGAGGTGCCGCCGGAGGAGACCAAGCGGTACGGCATCGCCTCGGTGGCCCCGGCCGACCCGGAGCTGTCCGACCTCGGCGAGGTGGTCGAGGTGACCGGCCTGGTGGAGAAGCCGAAGCCGGAGGACGCCCCGAGCAACCTGGCGGTCCTCGGCCGGTACGTGCTGCCGAGCGGGATCTTCGAGGCGATCCAGCGGACCGGTCGGGGCAGCGGTGGTGAGATCCAGCTGACCGACGCCATGAGTCTGATGTTGAAGGAGGGCACGCCGGTGCACGCGATCGTCTACCGCGGCACCCGTTACGACACCGGCATGCCCCTGGGCTACCTCCAGACGGTGGTGCAACTGGCCTGTGAACGCGATGATCTTGGAGCGGAGTTCCGGCAGTGGCTGGGCGAGTTCGTCGCCTCCGACGCCGGCCGCCGGACATGACGGCCTGTGGTGAGGTGACGGTGTGACAGCGACGGCCGGTGCCGAGGCGGCCGCGAACGAGCTGACGCCGCTCGCCGACTACCTGGGCAGCGTGCTGCGCAGGCTGCGGGCGCTTCCACCGCTCGACCTCGACCTCACCCAGGCGTACGGGAACGTGCTCGCCGAGGACGTCGTCGCGCCACACTCGTACCCGGCCTTCGACCAGGCTGCCATCGACGGCTATGCGGCCCGCTGGGAGGACATCTCGGGCGCGGGACGTGCCGCCGCCGGTGGAGGCGGCGGCTACGGCCCGAGCCGGTTGGGTGACCCTCGGCCGGTACGCCTGAACGTGGTCGGCGACCTCGGGGCGGCGAGCTGGCGCCCGGTACGGCTGACGCCGGGCGCCTGCTTCTCGGTGGCGGCCGGTTCACCGCTGCCGATCGCCGCCGACGTGGTGGTACCGGTGGAGTGGACCGACCAGGGCATGGCGGCGGTGGAGATCTTCCGGACCCCGAAACGCGGCTACGGGCTGCGCCGGGCCGGCGAGGAGCTTCCCGCCGGTACGCTGCTGGCCCGGTCCGGCTCGTACATCTCCCCAGCCCTGGTCGCGGTCTTCGCGGCGACCGGCATCGGACACGTGGTGGTCCGACCCAGTCCCCGGGTGGTGATCGTGGCGACCGGCGACGAGCTGGTCGACGTCGGCCGGGCCAGCCAGCCGGGCCAGGTGGTGGACGTCAACTCGCACGCACTCACCGCCGCGGCGGCCGAGGTGGGCGCGCTGGCGTACCGGGTCGGGATCTGTGACGACGATCCGGAGGGGTTGCGCGGGTTGCTGGAGGACCAGACGCTGCGCGCCGACCTGATCATCACCACCGGTGGCACCGGCGCCGGCCCCGGCGACATGATCCGGCGGGTGCTGTCCCGCCGGGACGGTGGCCGGGCCAGCCCGGTGACCTTCATGGAGGTCGCCCTCTATCCCGGAAGTGCCCTCGGATTCGGTACGGTCGGAGCCGAGGAGGTACCGGTGGTCTGTCTACCCGGTGAGCCCGGCGCGGCACTGATCGGCTTCGAGGTATTGGCCCGTCCGGCCATCCAGCTGTTGGCCGGCGCCGAGCCGGTGTTCCGACCCAGCGTCCGGGCACACCTGCTGGAGACGGTCTCCTCGCCGGTCGGGCTGCGCGAGTTCCGGCCGGCGCACGTGGCCGAGCGGCGCGGCGGCGGCTACACCGTGCAGCCGCTGCGCGGTGGGCCGTACACGCTCTCCGGGCTCGCCGAGGCCAACGGACTGGTGGTGCTCGGCGAGCGGGTGACCAGCGCGGCGGCCGGTTCCACCGTGGACGTACTGCTGTTGGACCGGCGCCGGTGACGCCCGACCGGTCGTCGCCGAGGGGGCAACCGGCACCGGCGCGCGAACGGGGACGACGGCCGTGAACTTCACCATCGCGCCGGGCTGGCCGGTCGTACTCCAGGACGGACCGGTGCTGCTGCGGCCGTACCGGCGGTCGGACGCGGCCACCTGGTCCGAGGTGCGCCGCGCCAACCAGGCCTGGCTGGCGCCCTGGGAGCCGTCCCCGCCGGGTCGTTGGCACGAACTGAACTCCCCGGCCGCGTTCCGGTTCGTGCACCGCGACCAGCGCCGACAGGCACGCCACGGCGAGAGCATGCCGTTCGCGGTGTGCCTGGTCGAGGCCGGTGGCGCCGAACGGCTGGTCGGGCACCTCAATCTGGGCAACATCGTGCGCCGGGCCTTCTGTTCGGCGTACGTCGGGTACTGGGTGGACGGTCGGGTGGCCGGACGCGGCGTCATCCCCACGGCGATGGCGCTCGCCGTCGACCACGGTTTCGGCCCGGGTGGGCTGCACCGGATCGAGGTCAACATCCGTCCGGAGAACGGGCCGTCCCGGCGGGTCGTCGAGAAGCTCGGGTTCCGCGAGGAGGCGTACCACCCGCGCTACATGCACATCGACGGAGCCTGGCGTGATCACATCGGCTACGCCATGACCAGCGAGGATGTCGCGGGTGAGGGTGGACTGCTGGCGCGGTGGCACCGCCTCCGTGCCACCGCTTCGTGATCCCACCGGTCGCTGCTTGTGGATCTTACCGACCGCTGGTCGGCCGGCGCGCCGCACGATTTTCCTGGTGTGCCCCCGTAACCTGAAGTAACTGGAACGTGCGGCAACGTCGGACGAACCCGCATGATCTCCGCGAGCCGTGATCCGTGATCGCATCGTCGGGGGACTGCGGTCCGGTCGGTTGCCCGACGTGGGTGACGGGAGGGATGAGGGTGCCGGCCTCGGTGCTCCTCGCCGTCCTCGCCGCAGCCGGTCTGCTCGCCCTCGCGCCGGCACTGGTCCGCCGGTACGACGCCACCGAGCGGCTGGCGGCGGAGCGGGCGCAGTCGACGGCGCGGGTGCTCCAACGCCGTCGGCGCCGTCGCAGTGTCCCGGGACGACGGCCGATGAATCCGTCTCGTTCCCGGATCGTCACCCTCCGTGCTGAGGTGCCGCCCGCCGGGTCGCCCGCCGCGGACCCGGCCGGCGAGGATTCACCGGTTTCCGGGCCACCCGCGTCCCCCCGGCGGTCCCGCCGGCTGCGCGCCGTTCCCCGGAACGCGGGACGGGCCCGGCGGCGGCGTCCACCGGCCCGGCACACCCCGGCGGTGTACCGGCGACGTCGGGTCTTCGCCGCGCTGCTGCTGCTCAACCTCGTCGAGCTGATCGGGGTGGTGGTGGTCAGTCCGGGCTTCTGGATCAGTTTCTCGGTCACCGGCTCGCTGCTCGGCGCGTACCTCGTACACCTGCGGGGTCGGGCGATCGCCGACCGCCGCCGGAGGCGCGCGGAGGCCCGGGAGGCGGCGTGGCTGGCCGCCCGTCAGGCGGAGGTACGCCGGGCACAGGCCCGCCGGGCGCAGGCCCGCCGGGAGGTGCAGCGCCGCCTCGCGGCCCAGCGCGAGCTGGTACGTCGAGCCGCGCTGGGAATGAACCGGAACGCCGACCTGCCACCGGCGGCCAGTGGTGGTGGCCGGGCGGCGGCCTCGGTCTCCTACCGCCGGACCGGCGGGCTACGCGGGCGCCCGTACGAGGCCGGTCGGGGCCCGACCGCCGGGCAGTGAGTGCCGCTCCCGGTCGGATCGCCGTGCGCCTCGTGTGGGGGTGGATTCGCGACCGGGGCGGCCGACCTGTTAGCCTTGGCGCCGGCTCGGCTCGCCAACTCTGTTGGCGGGCGGACGTTCGCGAGTCGGCAAGGGGCTGTGGCGCAGACTGGTAGCGCACCTCGTTCGCATCGAGGGGGTCAGGGGTTCAAATCCCCTCAGCTCCACCAGAAACACCGCTGACCAGCGGAAATGCTGGCAGCAAGATCGACGGGACCGGATCTGGCCCGGATCGACGCGAATCTTCAATCTCCGGGATGACCTGGCGCTTGGCGCTCGCGTCGCGCGGCGCGGTGCTGATGCTGTCAGGACCCGCGTGACACATTCGACTAGACGATCTTCCTCGGGTTGGCGATCTAGGGTGAGGTCGATGAAGCTGGCCGAGATTCGTAGTTATCCGATCAAGTCACTGCTCGGTGAGCAGCTCACAACGGCCGAGGTCGACCAGCGAGGACTGGTTGGTGACCGCCTGTGGGCCGTGCGTGACACGGACGGAAAGCTGGGCAGCGGGAAGAACACCCGTCGCTTCCGGCGGATGCCCGGCCTGTTCACGCTCCGCGGACACTCCGGTGATCCGGTGCCGGTCGTCGAACTGCCGGACGGAAGCCGCTTCGCCGCGGACGATCTCGCGGGGCAGAAGACTGTCAGCGAGGTGCTCGGCCGTCGCGTGACGATCGAGCGCGAAGCGGAGGTCATGCACCATGACGAGGGCCCGGTAAGTCTCATCACCACCGCCGCCCTACGGCGACTCCATGACCTGTTGGGGGAGCCGGTCGACCCGGTGCGGTTCCGGGCGAACCTGCTCGTCGACGTACCGGGCAGCGACTTTCTGGAAGATGGCTGGCTCGGGCGAGCCGTCGGCATCGGTTCCGAGGTGGTGTTGCGACCACGCCGGAGACTTACCCGGTGCGTCATGATCGATCTTGCGCAGGAGGACGCTCCGCAGCATGGACAGCTCCTGCGGACCGTTGCCGAGCACCACGACATGGCGTTCGGCGTGTGGGCGACAGTCGAACGCCCTGGTCGTATCCGGCTAGACGACGCGGTCGAGGTCACCTCGGCCTGAGACCCCACCACGCCCCGGACGGCGGGCAGCGAGCTGGGATTCGAGCCCGTCGAAGATCGCCTGGAGGCCGAACTCGAAGCTGTTGTCGGGCGCCGCACCGTAGTCGGTGGCTGCTGCGGCTTCGAGGCGGGCGCGGAGCCGTGGGAACCGCATCGCGGTCTCGCTCGCCTGGGCCACGGTGTCGCGGATCCGTTCCTCGGCATCGCCGCCGTCGCGGCCGAGCCGCCTCTTCAGCGAGGCGTTGGCGGACTCGCCCAGGGCATTGCCGAGGACGAACATGAAGACGGTGGCTGCCGCCTGGTCCGCCTCGGCGCCGACGAACCCGGCCGCTTCGTAGACCGCGAGGGTGTGGTCGTCGTGACGCGCCTTTCCGGAGCCGTGGAACAGGTGCGAAGCCAGCGCCTGCACCAGCCACGGGTGTCGGGTGAACATCGCGTACAGGTCGGTGGCCATCGACGTGGCCGCGCTCCGCCAGTCGACCGTCTGGAGGTCGGGTAGTTCGATCTCGTCCCAGACCTGGTCGCCGGCGAGCGTGACGAGGTTGTCCTTGCTCTTGACGTGCCAGTAGACCGCTGTCGCGGCGGAGTCGAGTCGCCTGCCCAGGCTGCGCATGTTCAGGCCTTCCAGACCATCGGCGTCGAGGAGCTCGATGGCGGTCTGGACGATTTGCTCCCGGGTCAGGGTGTCGCGCGGCATGGCCCCACGATAGGGCACACGGCCTGACTTGCACAAAGTTCAAGGAGCCACTTGTACATTGTTCAAGTGTTGCCCTAGGCTTCGACTTGAACAAAGTGCAAGTCACTTCACTCCACTGCCGGGAGAGCCCCATGTTGATCTTTGCCGCAATCCTGCAACTGTTCGTCGCCCTGGCCTTCGTGAGCATCCCGCTGGTGCGCCACCGCTACGGAACCAGCGCGAAGGTCAACGCCGAGGCCGAGCTGACCCGGCAGGGGGTCCCCGGCACCGTTCTGAAGGACAACAATCTGAGCTTCGACGCGAGCGGCCACGAAACCGCCGCTCCCGTCGGCGTCGCCGTCGTGATGGTGATCCTGGCCGGGCTCAACCTGTCCGGCAGTCACTGGGGTCAGGTGCTGACCTGGATCTTCCAGTCGGTCGTCCTGATCGGCAACGGGCTCATCCTGCACAGCCAACTGACCGCCGTGAAGGCAGTGAAGGCCGCCTTCGCCCGCAACGGCGACCCGATGCTCGCCCGCATCGACGTGCCAGCTCTGCTCAAGGCGGCCGAGAGCGGCTTTCCCTCCTGGGTGCCCGTACTACAGAACGCCCGACACACCGTGGTGTTCGCCGCTTCGGCCCTTGCGCTGGCCGTAACCGTCATCGCCTGAGCAGACCCCGAGAGTTCGCTGGACCGGCCGGCCGGACGGATTGCTGGCCGGCCGTCGAACCATGTGGACGTCGATCGGGTCCTGATCCTCCACGGTGAATCCGTGGCGTTCGTACAGCCGCCGGGCGGGGCTGCCCTGTAGGACATTCAGGCGGACGAGCACACCGGTGGCGTCGGTTCGGTCCAGTAGTGTCCGCAGGACAGCCGAACCGAGCCCTCGGCCCTGGAGATCCGGGGCGAGGTAGAAATGCTCCAGCCATCGCCCGTCCTCGGCCGGCCGGAGCGTGACGCAGCCGGCGAAGGCGCCATCGGCCACGATGACCGACGTGTGCTGCGGTGAGAAGGAGTCCCGCAGCCGCTGCCGGACCCGGTGCTCGTCGAACCGCCCCAACCGCTCCAGGTCCGGGCGCATCACCGTCGCCCGCAGCTCCGCGAGCACCTCGATGTCGGTCGCCTCCGCAGACCGCAGCGCCCACTGCGCCACACGGCCCGATCCGCTGCCGG
This sequence comes from Plantactinospora alkalitolerans, assembly GCF_015690345.1. Taxonomy (GTDB): domain Bacteria; phylum Actinomycetota; class Actinomycetes; order Mycobacteriales; family Micromonosporaceae; genus Plantactinospora; species Plantactinospora alkalitolerans. The sequence goes on from NZ_JADPUN010000329.1 coordinate 7,112, forward strand.
ACACCACCTGGCCTGGCCGGATCCCATCCAGCTCCGTACCCGTATCCACGGCTGGAGTATCTCAGGGGCCTGCGGTCACCAGGCGGAGAGAAAGATCATTCGTCCATCGCCCCGGTGCGCCGTCGTGCTGACCGCCTGATCCTCCGTTGTGCGGTGAGAGGCCGCCATAACATGAGGGCATGGAGACGGTGACGGTGCGCTTCGTCGGCGGGCCCGCTGACGGCACCGCAGGGGAGTTGCCGGCCGCTCCCGGCGGTCGGCCGCCCCAGCGGTGGGTTCTGAGCACCAGGGACGACGCGTTCGACGTGCCCGGCGCGGACCACCTGTACGAGCTGAGGCCCGAGCAGACCTCCGACGGCATCTGGACGCTGACCTTCGTACGCACCGACCCGGTCGGCATGACGGAGTAACCGCTCGTCTCGGTGGTCAGGGTCCGAGTTGGCGGGCACGCTGGTGCTCCAGGTCCCCCTCGAACTCCTGCTCGGCGGCGCACCACCCGGGTGAGTGCGTCGGCCAGCTTCCCGAGCAAAGAAGCCTCCCCGCCGCAGCGGTATCGGACCACGGCGATGGATCGCGGATCGCGTAGTCCTCGGCCGCGCGGCGGGGAGGGAAGCGGCGGGGGGCCCGGCCTTGGTGCCTACGCAAGGGGGAGCCCCCGTGCCTCGCCGGCAAACTTAGATTGCCAAGCAATCCAAGTCAACGTTGCTTACCGAGTTTGCTTGTAAAGCCAGGTCAGCCCATGATCAGATAAGGGTGCCTACGCAAGGAGCACCTGGTATGCCTGAACCTGCTGTGCCCGTGTACCGCAGAATCATGCGCGAGATCGAAATTAAGATCGAAAAGGCTGAACTGCGTCCGGGTGACCAACTACCGTCCATAAGTCAGCTGACCGAACAGTACAAGTGCTCTGCCCCGACGGTCAGGCAGGCACTCGCGCGGTTACAGGAGCGTGGCGTGCTGCAAGGCCATCAAGGTCGAGGCGTTTACGTAACTCCGGCCCCTGACTAAAGAGCGTTTGGGCCTGGCGGCCGGTTCGGGTAATGGTGTCATAACCGGCCGTCCAGGCCAACCCCGCCTTAACCGATTTGCCGGTACGCAGTGGTCAGTGCTTCCGCGCCGTGGAGCCTCGCAACGCCTTCTCCACGATGCCGGCGTACCCGACGTGCCCGGCCGTATTCGGGTGGTACGACTCGCCGATCGGGTTGGAGGTGCCGTTGAGCCACTCGACGTCGTCGCAGACGGCGTGGCCGGTGAACGGGCCGCGTGCGTCGACGAAGGTGAACCCGTGCGCGGCGGCCCGGGCCTTGATCGTCGTCGCCAGCAGGTCCGCGGTGGCGTTCAGTTCGGTCTGCTCGCCGGGGGAGATCCGAGCGATGATGTTGCACTCCTCGCCGTTGAACAGTCGGGGATAGCCGACCACCGCCACCCGGGCGTTCGGCGCGAGGGTACGGATCCGGGAGTAGAGCTGGTCCAGCCGGCCCGGCAGGGTGTTGCGGATCTGGTTCTCCGCATTGTCGATCTGGGACCAGCAGTTGGTGGGCCAGGGCAGCGCGCACTGCACGATCACCGACGACCAGCCGATGTCGTTGCCGCCGGCGGTGACCGTGACGTAGCTGGTCGCGGCGTTGAGGCTGCCCAGTTGCCCGTTGAGTACTCCCGCGACGGTCGCGCCTGAGCAGGCCGGGAAGGTGAGGGTGGCGCCGAGCCGGGCGGCGTCGAGGACCGGGTACGCGTGCCGGGACCGCTGGCAGGAGCCGCTGTCGGGGTAGTACTCCCGGGTTCCGGTGCCGGAGGCGTACGAGTCGCCGAGCGCGGTGTAGGTGGTGGCGGCGGCCTGGGCGGGCAGGGCGCCCACCCCGATCGTGACCGCGGTGAACAGGGGCACGGCGATGGCGGCTAACAGCGGAACCGGACGACGACGCAGCGACATGGTGGCCTCCTGACATCGGTGGTGGTTGATGTCAGGTTGGCAGATACCTACGTCCCATGGAAGTAGCCGTGTAGATTTCTTTCCATGCTGGATGCCGTTCGGGCCGCAGGTCGTGCGCTGTGCGGTTCGACCTCCGCCGTGTCGTCCGGACCCTCCGGCGGTTCAGCTTCGCCGGGAGTCGGTGGACCCCTGGATGGACACCACACCGGATCGGACAGAACTCTCCTCCGAGTTGCGAGGAAAGCTCCCGTAGGTGCCTGGGGTGAGAGCCTGCGGGAAACGTGGGAAGAGAACACCGGCACCAATGGCGGCGGCTCAACGCCCGTTCTGCGGCGTCCAACGGGTAAATGGGTCAGCGCTAACGGCAACGAAGTTACAACCATGCCGACGATTGCCCCGCCGGAGCGGACGAAATGTGAGCCGAAATGGCGCGGCGCGCCGTTTTGGGACCCCGGCGCCGACGATCGCGTGGGTAGCTGATGCCCGTCCGGGCAGTGTGTCCGATCTGCCCCTTCTGGTAGGCGGTGCGTCGGTCGGGAATCTGACCTAACGTCACCCGTTGTGTCGCTGATCCAGGGTGGTTAAGCTCCTTGGTGCGCGCCCCAATCGCCCGCTTCCCCCGTGGCAGGCGATCGGGGCGCGCACCTATGTCCGGCCCCTCGGCGCCGCCCTTCCGCCCCCGGC
>NZ_JADPUN010000332.1 GCF_015690345.1 Plantactinospora alkalitolerans
CCTCGTGCCGGCCCCGGCCGCGCTGGCCGAGCACCACTGGCTCACCGGCGACCGGCAGCGTGCTGCCGACGCGGTGCGGCCGTGCTTCGACCGGGCCGTCGAGGCGGAGCTGCCCTGGCCGGTCGGCGAGTTGGGATACTGGCTGTGGCGAGCGGGGGAACCGGTCGAGTTGCCCGACTGGGCGGCGGCGCCGTACCTGCTGACGGTCCGGGGCGACTGGGCCGGCGCGGCGGACCAGTCGCAGCGGCGGGGCTGCACGTACCCGAGGGCGGAAGCACTGTCGCACGGCGACGCGCCGGCCGCCGCCGAGGCGTTGGCGTTGCTGGACCGGCTCGGCGCCGGCGCCGTGGCCCGACGGCTGCGCGCGGAGCTGCGCGAACGCGGCATCTCCGGGGTGGCGCGCGGGCCCCGGCCGTCGACCGGTGCCAACCCGTCCGGGCTGACCGCGCGGCAGTTGGAGGTGGTGGGCCTGCTCGCCGACGGGCTGAGCAACGCCGACATCGCGCGACGCCTCTCCCTGTCGGTCAAGACGGTCGACCACCACGTGTCGGCGGTCCTCGGCAAGCTCGGCGTGGCCACCCGGGGCCGGGCCGCCGCGGTGGCCCGGGACCTGGGACTGGTACCACCAAGATAGGGAGTTCTCCCGATTCGCGACCCGGTGCTGGACACCTAGCGTGACCGGAAGACCACCACCGAGGGGGGAACATGAGCACCATGCTCGACCTGGGCGCGATCAAGTCCCGGCAGCAGAAGACCTGGGCCAGCGGGGATTACCACGCGGTGGCCGCGCGGATCTACCTGATCTCCGAACTGCTGGTGGCCGCGGCCGACCTGCCGGCCGGTGCGGAGGTTCTCGACGTCGCCACGGGCAGCGGCAACGCGGCGATCGCGGCGGCTCGGTGCGGCTGCGCCGTGACCGGCCTGGACTACGTACCGGAACTGCTGGCGCGCGGGCGGATCCGGGCGGCCGCCGAAGGGCTGCCGATCGAGTTCGTGACGGGGGACGCCGAGCAGATCGGCTACCCGGACGGCACCTTCGACGCCGTGCTGTCCTGTGTCGGGGTGATGTTCGCGCCGGACCAGGAGAAGGCGGCGGCGGAACTGGTCCGGGTCTGCCGGCCGGGCGGAACGATCGCGCTCGCGAGTTGGACGCCGGACGGGTTCATCGGCGACCTGTTCCGCACCGTCGGCCGGCACGTACCGCCGCCCAAGGGCCTACGGCCGCCCGCCGAATGGGGCACCGAGCAGCGGCTGGGCGAACTGCTGGGCACGTCCGTGACCGGGATGCGCGCGACCAGGCGGGAGTTCGTCTTCCGGTACGCCACCCCCGAGGAGTTCGCCGACTTCTTCCGGGAGAACTACGGGCCGACGCTGAAGGCGTTCGAGGCACTCGGCCCGGAGCACGGCAAACCGCTCTACGCCGACCTGGTCGAGCTGGCACGGCGGTCGAACGTGGCGACGGACGGCACCGTCCGGATCCCGTCCGCCTACCTCGAGGTCGTCGCGACGCGGGCGGGCTGACCAGCCGAACATCCGGCCAGGTGACCCCCGGTTGCGGAGGGATCAGCGGAGGATGGTGCGCGCGACGCGGAAGTCCAGGTCGTCGATCTCGAAGGTCGAAAAGCTGCGACGGCGTACCGAGGCCCGGCAGCTCCAGTGAGCGCTTTTCATCCTGCCTAGCGGTTGGCTTCAACGCGGTGCAGAACCAGGATGGCCTGCACGATCGTGGTTGCCCGGCGTGGGCAGCAGCGCAGCTTGACCAGGATTTTCCAGGTCTTGAGAATGGCGATCGCGCGTTCGCCGCGGGCGCGGATCTTCGCGTGGGCGCGGTTGACGGCCTTCTGCCGGCGTGACAGGTTCGGCCGGAACCGGCGCCGTTTGAAGGGGGCCTTGATCTAAGAGACAGAACCTAATTAGTGCCCGGTCCCGGGGGTGTAGAGGTCGTCCTCGGTGACGACCGGGGCGATGTCGTCCTCCGGGCGGCCGACCCGCGCGGCCGAGCCGAACATCGCGCCACGGGCCGGGAGCACCGGGGCGAAGGATGCGAAGCCGCGGCGCTGCGGGATGTCGTCGTAGACCGCCTCCATGCCGCCGCGCAGCAGGTAGGTCTCGTGCCAGAAGCCGGTGCCGCCGCTGTCGCGCAGGAAGTCGCGCCACCACAGGCGGTGCGGCTCGGAGCGGGCCCAGGCCAGCAGCGTGGGTAGGTCCCGCCAGTACTGGCGGATGCCGAGGTGCATGGGGAACAACGACCAGAGGAGCGGCTCGTGCGCGAGCAGCCCCTCCGGCTTGTCGTCCGACCGGCCGATCCGCGGGCCGCGGGCCATCAGGGTGCGCAGGCCGTAGAGCCGGTTGACGCGCATACCCAGATAGACCACCACCAGGTCGGGATAGGACGACAGGTCGACGGTCTCTCGATTGACGCGGCTCAGCATCGCCGGATCTCCTTCAGGTCAGGATCCTCCGATGGTAAGGCCGCGCACCGACCATCTACAGGACGTACTCCCCGCACGGTCGCGCGAGGAAGGACGAACGCCGAGATCGCCAAGGAACCGTGTCGTCGAACCCGAGCGCGGGCCGCGGTTGACGACACGGGTCTACGCATCGACCTTCCGGTGGCTGGTGAGACGTGGATAGGAGGCGAGCAGCCCCGCGGTGCTGCGGTCGACGGGCGGGTCGGGCAGATCGCCGAGCATCTCTACGATGTCCTCCTCGATTGGCACCTCCTGCCCGCTCAACTCCTCGTAGACATCGTCTGGGACGGCCGCGAACGTCTCGCCGTGGCAGAACAGATCGTGGCATCCGTCAACCGGCAGGTCGATGATCGTGTCCGGATCGCTGACCGCGAGATCGAAGGAGTGCTGGCCCCGCGTGATCAACCAGCTACGGTAGTCGGTGAAGCCGTCGTCGCTGAGATCGACGTCGCCTCGCGGGTCGCTGTGCAACAACGCGGCGGCAAGCCACATTCGTCGGGTGTACGCCCTGCGATGGGCCGCGACGAACTGGCGACGGAATCCCAGGACGTCGCTGGCGCTCAGGGCGGCAAGCGCGTCGGTCAGGAGTTCAGCCTGGCGACACGGGTCGACGAGAGTGCCGTCGACGATCTTCCAGAACCGGGCTTCGTCCATCACGGCACGGTACGAGCCGGCCGTCTCGGGCGGCAACGCCCGTACGACGCGAATCAGTGGATCCTTCGGTTGGGTGGAACCCACGGGCTTCCGACATCTCATCGCGATGCTCGCGCTCGCCGGAGCGTCGAGGCCGCGTCACGTGCTGTCGACGCGCGACGTCGGAACGGGCGACCTATTTTCCGACAGGTGTCGCCGTGGGAGTGGCTCCGGGTTGCGGTCCGAAGGCGGTCAGGAAGCGGTCCCGGAAGGAGTCCATCCGCCAGACCGGGGCCGTCGGGCCGGGCTTCAGGCCGTCCTGCCAGCCCCACCCGGAGATCCGATCGAGTACGGCCGGGTCGTGCGCCACGATCGTGATCGGTACGTCCCGGCTGGTCCTCTGCCCGATCACGACCGGGGAGGGCTGGTGGTCACCGAGGAAGACGAGCACGGTGTCGTCGTCGCCGTACTTCTCCAGATAGGAGATCGTGCTGTTCAGCGAGTACTCGATCGAGCGACCGTACTCGGTGCGTACCTTGGCGCGGTCGCGCCACAGCGTGCTCTTCGGCTCGCCCTGCTTGGCCATCTCCTCGAAGACCGATCCGTCGCCGAGACCGTCCCAGTCGAGCAGCCGGGGAATGGGCGTCCACGGTGCGTGGCTCGAGACGAGGGTGATTCCCGCCATCAACGGGGTGGAGTGCGGCGGCGCGTGTTCCAGGCGTTCGAAGGCGGACAGCGCGAACTGGTCGGGCATGGTGGCCCAGCTGAACTTGGGACCGTTGTACCCGAGCTGCCTCGAGTCGTAGACCTGGTCGTACTCGTACAGATCGCCCTCCGGCCAGGCTCGGGTGACGCCCGGCATGATGCCGACCGTCCGCCAGTTCGCCCGGCGGAACGCACCGGTGAGAGTCAGGCGGTCACTCGACACGACGCTGCGGTACCGCTGCTGATTGTCGATCCAGAGGCCGGACAGCAGCGTGGAGTGGGCCAGCCAGCTGCCGCTGCTGGTCGTCGGCGACGTGAGAAAGGCGCTGCGGGAGGAGAAGCCGGCCGCGTCCAGTCGCCGTGTGCCCGCATCGAGCACCGGGCCGATCTGCGGCGCGAGCTTCGGACTCTCGACCGCGTCGCGTCCGTAGCTCTCGACGAAGACGAGGAGGACGTCCTTGCCGCGCAGCCCGGTGAGCAACTGGTCGCCGGGTACGTCGCGGAACGCGTCGACGGCGGCCTGCCGGGCGTACTCCTGCTGATCCCGCAGGGCCGCGCGGGCCTGGTGCACCCGCCCGTAGGCAAGTCCGGCCGTGTTCTTCGCGGCCACCGGAACGCCGGGAACGATCTGCACGCCGAGCACCGCGCAGGCGACCCAGGCGGCCCCGAGCACCGCGACGCTGCGGGCCGCGACGGTACGGTGCTGTACCACGAGGCGGGTCAGGCGCAACACCGACAGCGTCATCAGGGCGAGTACGGCGACGACGAGAAGTACCACCACGATCGCGGCACCGATCGCACCGACCCGGCCGACCGAGTCCGTGAGAAACGCCATCGCGTCGTCGATCAGGACCCAGTCCAGTACCAGGTCGAACTGCCGGGCGAGGACGGCGTAGAAGCCCATGTCGATGATCTTCAGGATGCCCAGCAGGCCGAGGGCCGCGCCACCGAGTACCGCCACCACTCGCCTCGCCCTCGGCGGGAGGACCAGAACGAGGGCGAGACCGAGCAGTGCTTCGACCGGAACGCGTACGAGGCTCCCGGCCGTGACATCGTCGAGATTGTTCGGCGCGAGGAGCGCCAGCAGCACGAACAGCGCGGCCAGGGCGGTGGTGACGCGTGCGGCGACCCGGCGCCGCCTGTCCCCGGGAGAACTGCCGTCGCCGGCCAGGTCGGCGCCACGCGGACGGTCGTCCGTCACCGGGTCGTCCGTCACCGGGTCGCCATCCTTCACCGCGTCGTCCTTCACCGTCGTCCGTTCCTGGGCCGGACGCTGACGGAAGCGCGTGAAGAGTGACAACCCGAAGATCCTCTCGTGCCAGGCTGGTGGCGCGGCGGGGCAGGCTCCGCAACGCCGGGACCGTCCGTGATCTAGAACGGTTTTCCGGCGTCATCGGTTCAATCACCACGTCCGTCTTCGGTTCGGACGGTGGTGCGCGGGTCCGGCCCTGGCGAGGTCAGCCCGGTCGAATCGTCCTCCGGACCGGAGCCGTGACCGCCGCTCCTGGCGGGCGACCTATCTCACCGTGGCCTTCCTCGCCGTCACGCTCCTCGGCGTCGCCTTCCTCGCCGTCGCCTTCCTCGCCGTCGCGTTCCGCGCCGTCGCGTTCCGCGGCGTGGCCTTCTTCGCCGTGGCCTTCTTCGGCGTGGCCTTCTTCGCCGCCGCCCGCTTCGACGGCGCGGTCCGCTTCGCGGGAGCGGCCTTCTTCGCCGCCTTTGCCATGCTGGCCGCCCGCCTTCCCGGGGTCTTCGCCGCGGTGGCGCCGGTGGCACGCCGGGTGGCGGTGGCGACCTTCTTCGCGGCGGCGGTCCCCTTCCCGGGGGCCTTCTTCGCCCCGGTGGCCTTCCGGGCAGCGGCCGGCCTCGTCGTCGTACGGGTGCTGCCTCCCCGACCGTCCGCACGGCGGCTCGGCTGGCTCTTGGTGGACCGGATCGGGCCCGCTCGTCGTGCGTCGGCCATCTCAGCTCCTCCTCGTCCGGCGGTTGCCCTCGACCGCGTCGACGTCGGCGACGGTTCGTCGGCCCGGCCGGATTGGCCAGGCCGACGGCCAGGACAGCGACCACCACCCTGCCGGTCCGGCCGGGGAAGCTGTCTCCCCTCGGTTCGGGCGCCCTAAACACCGCTGGGCGGCTGCGCCGCGACGGAGTAGAGCCTGCTGTACCCGAACTGTCTCGCTGGCTGGATCGTCCATAATCGGAACGACTCCTAACGTGAGGGCACCCGATCGGCCCGCGATGTGAGGAGCACGACGTGTCTGATCCGTACCGGATCTCCGAGATGCCCGACGAAAGCTCCCCGACCGCCGCGCCGACGAGTATCCGGAGCGGAGCCCTCCGTCCCCTGCTGTGGCTACTCCTGGTGACCAGCGTCGCCGCCAACGTGGTGGCCTCGGCCGCCGGCAGCAACATGTTCATCGGTGCCGGATTCGGGCTGGCCGCCCTGGCCTGCGCCACGGCGCTGATCGTCCACCACTACCGGCACCGGCGTCGGTGAGCACCGCCGTGCCGAGCGGTCCCGGTGCGTACGACCTCCCCGACGACGCACTGTCCGCCGCCCGGCGAGGCGGGCAAGGGGCCGTGAGCGCTCGGGCCCGCGCCACTGTCGACGCCCTCGAACATCTCGTCGGTGGGCTGGGCACCGGCGTGCTGGCCCTGGTGGCACTGATCTGTCTGGTCGTCGCCGTGGCGACCTGCCTCGTCGGCATCGGGCTGTACCTTCTGCCCATCGCGCTGCGGGTGCAACGCGTCGTCGCCGACCGGGAGCGTGCCCGGCTCTCCCGATGGGGTCCGGAGATCGTCGGGCCGGAGCCGGTGCCGACCCGGCTGGCCGCCGCCGTACGGGACCCCGTGGTCTGGCGCGAACTGGGATGGGTGGTCTCGCACGCGACGCTCGGGCTCTTCCTCGGCCTGTCCGGGGCGACGCTGCCCCTCTACGTGGTGACCAACGGCACCAACCCGCTGTGGTGGTACCTGCTGCCACCGTCCGAAGCCACCGACACGCTGAGCCTCGTGCAGGTGGACAGCGGATGGGATGCGCTCGTGGTCAGCCTGATGGGCCTGGGCTGGCTCGTCGTCATGGTCGCCCTCACCCCGGGCATGGCCTGGTTGCAGGCGTTGCCCGGTCGCCGCCTCCTGTCCCCCGGTTCCGGCGCCGACCTCACCGTGCGGGTCGCGCAACTGACCGCGACCCGGGCCGCCGCGCTGGACGCGCACGCCGCCGAGTTGCGGCGGATCGAGCGGTCGCTGCACGACGGTACGCAGAACCGGATGGTCGCCGTCACCATCCTGCTCGGTGCGGCACGCCGTGCGCTGGAACGTGACCCCGCCGACGCCGGGGTGATCATCGACCGTGCCCAGGACGCCGCCGAGCAGGCGCTCGCCGAGCTGCGTGCCGTCGTACGCAGCATCCTGCCGCCGGTGCTGACCGACCGCAGCCTCGCCGACGCCCTGGCCGCACTGGCCGCGGACTCCCCGGTGACCTGCCAGGTCGATGCCGACGCGTTGGACCGGTGCGCCGCGTCGGTCGAGGCGACGGCCTACTTCGTGGTGGCCGAGGCGCTCACCAACGTCGCCCGGCACAGCGGGGCGAGGCACGCCACCATTAGGCTTCGACGCCGTGGGGATCAACTCTCCGTGGAGATCGTCGATGACGGCCGGGGTGGCGCCGACGAGCACCGTGGGTCGGGACTTCTCGGTATCCGCCGCCGGGTCGAGGCGCACGACGGGACATATGCACTGGCCAGCCCCATCGGCGGACCGACCACCCTCATCGTGAGCCTGCCGTGCGGATTGTGATCGCCGAGGACGACCCGCTGCTGCGCGAGGGCCTGGCGCTGCTGCTCCGGGCCGAGTCCCTCGACGTGGTGGCCACCACCGGCACTCCCGACGAGTTCCTGGTCGCCGTCGACGCACACCGTCCGGACGTGGCGATCGTCGACGTCCGGATGCCGCCCACCCACACCGACGAGGGGATCGTCGCCGCGGTCGAGGCCCGGCGCCGGCAGCCCCGGCTGGCCGTACTCGTGCTGTCGGCGTACGTCGAGCAGGCGTTCGCCACCGACCTGCTCGCCCAGGGCAGCTCCCGCCTCGGTTACCTGCTCAAGGAGCGCGTCGGGCGGGTACAGGAGTTCCTGGACGCCCTGCACCGGGTGGTGGGCGGGGGCACCGCCATCGATCCCGATGTCGTCGCGCAACTGCTGGTCCGGACCCGGCCGACCACGCCGTTGGCGCGCCTCACCCCTCGGGAGCGCGACGTGCTGGCGCTGATGGCCGAAGGACTCGGCAACGGTGCCATCGCCGAACGGCTCGTCGTCACCGACGGTGCCGTACACAAGAACATCCGGAGCATCTTCGCGAAGCTCGACCTGGCCCCCACCGACCGCGCGGACCGCCGGGTCACCGCCGTGCTGCGCTACCTCGAGGACGCCCACCGGCGGGGCTGAGGTGACCGGTGCCCGACCGGTACCCGAGAATGGTCGGCGTGGGTGTACCGGATGATCAGTTCCTGCGGATGGTGGACGGGCTCGCCGAGGTCGAGCGCGCCCAGGCTCGGGACTACACGTCCTTCAGCGTGGGCGGCAGGAAGTTCGGCTACCACTGGCCGCGCACGAAGACGGTCGGCCTGAAGCAGACCCTCTCCGAGCAGGCCGCGCTGGTCGCCGAGCGACCGGACGTCTTCGAGGTGCAGTTCACCTCCGGTGGCTTCGGCTGGGTGGTCGTCCACCTTCCGCGAATCGACGCCGACGAGCTCACCGAGCTGGTCTACGAGGCCTGGCAACTCTCCGCGCCCGAACGACTCGTCGACCAACACCCCCTGACCTGAGCACCGCTGCCGTCGACGTTCACGGGTGCGGCGCCCGCCGGCAGACGCGGGCGTGGCGCCGGCGCGCCGGACGCCGGTGGTCAGAAGAGGGTCAGCGGCTCGGCCGGAATCGGTTCGGGCAGGGCCTCGAGTTCGGGCGTACGCGCCCGGACGTCGTCGTGGAAGCGTCGCGCGAGGGTGGGGGCGTCGGCGTTGTCCGGGGTGTGGATGAACATGGTCGGCGACCGACCCTCACGCAGCCATCCGCTGACGACGTCGACCCAGTGCTGCCAGCCCTCGACCGTCCGCGCGGGGTCGTCGCGGCCGAGGTACCGGACGATCGGCCGGTCGGTCAACGCGAGCGCTCGGAGCGGCATGCGCGGCTTCTTGGTCCAGGCCTCCCGTTCCGCGTCGCTGGTCGGGGTGCTCCGGAAGAGGGCGGTGGTGTCGAACGGGATCCATTCGGCGGCTGCGGCGGTGAGAACCTCCTCGAGAAGCCGCGTCGAGCGGGGGTCGTCGAAGAACCCGGGATGGCGGACCTCCACGGCGTACCGGTGGGTCTCGGGAAGTCGGCGCAGGAACTGGGCCAGCACCGAGACGTCCGCCGGCGCGAACGATCCCGGAAGCTGAACCCAGAGGGCGTGCAGCCTCGGACCGAGTGGCTCGATCGCATCCAGGAATACGCGAAGCGCGTCGTCGACGTCGGTGAGTCGACGGTCGTGCGTGATGAGCCTCGGAAGCTTGATCACGAATCGGAAGTCGGGCTCGGTCTGTTGCGCCCACGAGGCCACGGTGTCCCGGGCCGGGGTCGCATAGAACGTCGTGTTTCCCTCGACCGCGTTGCACCAACTGGCGTAGTGCCGTAGGCGCGCCGAAGGCGGAAGCGGATGCGCCAGAAGACGCCCCTGCCATGACTTGTGAGTCCACATCGCGCAGCCCACATGAAGACGCACGGCCCGCTC
>NZ_JADPUN010000333.1 GCF_015690345.1 Plantactinospora alkalitolerans
GGCTACGGCGGGCCGGGCTGGGTGCGCGTACTGGGCCGGGTGTTGCTGACCCGGCTTCGTCGCCGTCCCCGCCGCCGGCCGGAGAAGCTGCGCGGTTGGCGTACGTTCGCGACGCTGCCGGTGCAGCACGCGCCGGTGGTGATCGAGGCGGGTGGCCGCCGGCACGAGGCCCGGGCCGACCGCAGCGGGTTCATCGACCTCGTCCTGGACACCGAACTGGCCCCGGGCTGGCAGAGCGTACGGCTGAGCAGTCCCGGTGCCGAACCGGTCGACGCGCCGGTCCGGATCGTCGATCCCGAGCTGCGGATCGGCGTGGTGTCGGACATCGACGACACGGTGATGGTCACCGCGCTGCCCCGTCCGCTGCTCGCGGCCTGGAACACCTTCGTGCTGGACGAGCACGCCCGGATGGCGGTGCCGGGGATGGCGGTGCTGTACGAACGCCTGGTCAACGCGCATCCCGGTGCGCCGGTGCTCTATCTGTCCACCGGTGCCTGGAACGTCGCGCCGACCCTGACCCGGTTCCTGTCCCGCCATCTCTATCCGGCCGGTCCGCTGCTGCTGACCAACTGGGGCCCGACGGCCGACCGCTGGTTCCGCAGTGGCCGGGACCACAAGCGGGCCACCCTGGAGCGGCTGGTCCGGGAGTTCCCGGAGATCCGGTGGTTGCTGATCGGCGACGACGGCCAGCACGACCAGGAGATCTACGCCGAGTTCGCCGCGGATCATCCGGACAACGTGGCCGCGGTGCTGATCCGCCGGCTCTCCCCGACCCAGGCGGTGCTGGCCGGCGGTTTTCCGGCCCCGGTCGAGACCGGCGACGCCGGTACGCCGGCCGCCGGCCTGCTCGGCGAGCGGTGGCTGTGCGCTCCCGACGGCGCCGGACTGTGGCGACTGCTCCGGGAGGCAAACCTGGTCTGAGCCGGTTCCCCGGTCGGGCAGCTTCCTCGCCCGCCGTCGTGGTGCGCAGGTCAGCTCGTCGGGCCCGACCCGTCCGTGCGGCGGCGTTCGAGGCGGCCTCTCGCGATCTCGGTGCCGAGCGCGTCCAGACGTTGGGTCCAGAATCCCCGGTACCGGTCCAGCCACCGGTCGATCTCGCGCAGCGGGGCCGGGTCCACCGCGTAGAGTCGCCGGGTGCCCACCGCCCGCACGGTGGTGAAGCCGTTCTCCCGCAGTACCCGCAGGTGCTGTGAGACCCCCGGTTGTGAGATCCCGAACTCCTCCTGGACCACCGCGCTCACCTCGCCCGCCGGGCGTTCACCGTCGGCGAGCAGTTCCAGGATCCGCCGCCGGACCGGGTCGCCGAGAACGTCGAACGCGTGCACGTACGCCATCCTTTCAGCGTTCACTTATATAAGTAAAGTCTAACCTGGCCCCGGCCGTGAGGTCGGCCCGGACGACCCTACCGGCCCGGACCGGCCGTGGATCACCACCGGTGTGCCACCGACCGCCCGGTACTGGTACAACAATCCGATGCGGCTCCGCCTGATCCAGATCGACGCCTTCGCCGACCGGGTTTTCCGGGGCAACCCGGCGGCGGTGATGCCCCTGCCGTCCTGGCTGCCCGATCCAGTCCTCCAGGACATCGCCGTGGAGAACAACCTGTCGGAGACCGCTTTCTACGTCGCCGACCTGCCGCCCGACGTCACTGCGACACCCGATGACGCCCCCGCGTACCACCTGCGCTGGTTCACCCCGGCGGTCGAGGTCGACCTGTGCGGGCACGCGACCCTCGCCACCGCCGGACATCTCTTCGAGGACGTGCACCCCGAAGCCGCACGGATCCACTTCTGGACCCGCAGCGGGTGGCTCGCGGTCCGTCGCACCGGTCGGGACGGTGAACTCGAACTCGACTTTCCCGCCGGGAACCTGCGGCCCGTTCCGGACTCCGACGACGTCTCCGCCGTCGCCGTGGCCGCCCTCGGCATCGAACCGGAGCTGCGGCTGCGGGACACCGATCTGGTGTACGTGCTCCGGGACGCCGAGGCGGTCCGGGCCGTGCTGCCGGACTTCACCGCGCTGGGCCGGCTGCCGGTGCGCGGCGTCCTGGTCACCGCGCCGGGCGACACCGACGGCGTGGACTTCGTCTCCCGCTTCTTCGGTGCCGACGCGGGCGCCTTCGAGGACCCGGTCACCGGCTCCGCGCACAGCCAGATCGCACCGTACTGGGCGGAGCGGCTCGGTCGGCCCCGACTGACCGCCCGGCAACTCTCCGCGCGGGGCGGCACGGTCGGCTGCGAGGTCGACGGCGACCGGGTACGCCTGCGCGGCACCTGGCGTCGCTACCTCGACGGCACCGCCACCATCCCCGAGCCCTCCCGGTAGCGCGAAAGCGGTTCAGCGGCCCGGAAGGACCTCCGACCCCGGGGACCCGGGCGACCGGCCGAGTCAGCGGGGTCAGCGGGTGTCAGCCGGGTCGGAGCCAGAGCACAGCGAGCGGCGGCACCCGGAGCACGGCCGAGGCGGGCAGCCCGTGCCACGGTTGCTCCTGCGCGTACACCGAGCCGAGGTTGCCGACGCCGGAGCCGCCGTAGCAGTCCGCGTCGGTGTTCAGCGTCTCGACCCAGGTACCGGCCAGCGGCAGTCCGATCCGGTAGCCCTCGTGCGGCAGCGCGGCGAAGTTCGCCACGCAGACCAGCGGCGAGGAGTCGGCGGCGACCCGGACGAACGCCAGGGTGTTGTTCGCCGAGTCGTCCGAGACGATCCAGCGGAAGCCGTCCGGAGTGGTGTCCTGGGACCAGAGCGCGGGGGAGTCCCGGTAGTTGTGGTTCAGGTCCCGCAGCAGCCGCTGGATTCCGGCCCGGCCGGGATCATCCAGCAGGGTCCAGTCCAGTCCACGGGTCTCGCTCCACTCCCGTTCGTCACCCAGCTCACAGCCCATGAAGAGAAGTTGCTTGCCCGGATGCGCCCACATGTACGCCAGCAGCGCCCGTACCCCGGCCCGTTTCCGCCACTCGTCGCCGGGCATCTTGCCGAGCAGCGACCCCTTGCCGTGCACGACCTCGTCGTGGCTGATCGGCAGGACGTAGTTCTCGCTCCAGGCGTACACCAGGGAGAAGGTCAGGTCGTTGTGGTGGTGCTGCCGGTAGATCGGGTCCTTGCCGACGTAGGTGAGGGTGTCGTGCATCCAGCCCATGTTCCACTTGAAGCCGAACCCCAGCCCGCCGCCGTCGGTGGCGCGGGTCACCCCGGGCCAGGCCGTCGACTCCTCGGCGATCATCAGTACGCCCGGATGCTCCCGGTAGACGGTCGCGTTCACCTCCTGGAGCAGCGCGATCGCCTCCAGGTTCTCCCGGCCGCCGTGCTGGTTCGGCAACCACTCGCCGGCCTCCCGGGAGTAGTCCAGGTAGAGCATCGAGGCGACCGCGTCCACCCGGAGACCGTCCACATGGAACTCGGCGAACCAGTAGAGCGCGTTCGCGACCAGGAAGTTCCGGACCTCCGGCCGGCCGTAGTCGAAGACGTACGTGCCCCAGTCGGGGTGCTCGCCGCGACGCGGGTCGGGATGCTCGTAGAGCGGGGTGCCGTCGAACCGGGCCAGCGCCCAGTCGTCCTTGGGGAAGTGCGCCGGCACCCAGTCCAGGATCACCCCGATCCCGGCGGCGTGCAGCCGGTCCACCAGGTACCGGAAGTCGTCCGGGTCGCCGAACCGGGCGGTCGGGGCGTAGTAGCCGGTCACCTGGTAGCCCCAGGAGCCGCCGAACGGGTGCTCCATCACCGGCAGCAGCTCCACGTGGGTGAACCCCAGGTCCCGTACGTACGCGGTGAGCTGGTCCGCGAGGTCGCGATAGGACAGACCCGGGCGCCAGGAGCCGAGATGCACCTCGTAGACGCTCATCGGCTCCTGGTGCGGCTGCCGGCGGCTCCGCGCGGACAACCAGTCGGCGTCGGACCACTCGTACCGGGACTCGTGCACCACCGACGCCGTGCTCGGCGGCACCTCCGTACGCCGGGCCATCGGGTCCGCCTTGTCCCGCCACTGTCCGTCCCGGGACAGGATCCGGTACTTGTAGCGGTGTCCGGGCGCCGCCTCGGGAACGACGATCTCCCAGACGCCGCTTCCGCCGAGCGAGCGCATCGGCCAGCCGTCGTGCGCACCCCAGCCGGTGAAGTCGCCGACCACCCGGACGCCCCGGGCGCCCGGCGCCCAGACCGCGAACGACACCCCGCCGCCGTTCCGGGGGCGGGCGCCGAGCGCCGCCCAGAGCCGCTCGTGCCGCCCCTCCGCGATCAGGTGCAGGTCGAGATCCCCGACGCTCGGCGGATACCGGTACGGGTCGTCGCGCAGTTCGCCGTCCACCGCCACCCGGTAGTCCAGCACCGTACCGGGAACGTCCGCCTCGAATATCCCCTCGTCGTGCACCCGCCGCATCGGATGGCGGTCCTCGCCGACCACCAGCTCGACCGTGCCGGCGCCCCGCCGCAGGGTACGGACGACCGTCCGGCCGCCGCCCGGATGCGCCCCGAGTACGGCGTGCGGGTCGTGCGCGGTGCCGGCGATCAGCTCGTCCATCGTGTACCTTCCGGTCCGGCCGGGATGTCGGTGCCGGGCGTACCGGCGGAGGAGCCGGCGGCCTGATCCGGGTCCGTGGCGTGTCGGTGCACCGTGAACACGTGGGCGGGCTGGAGGTGGGGATCGAGGCGGACCGTGTTGTGCTGCCCCCAGCCGTACCGGGCGCCGGTGAGTTCGTCGTGCACCGTGAACCGCTCGTGCCAGTCGAAGCCGAGCGCGGGCATGTCCAGCACGGTGTTGCCCCACTGGACCTCGCCCGGGTCGACGGAGCAGACGACCAGGACGGTGTTGCCGGTTTCCGCGTCCCGTTTGGACCAGCAGAGCATCGCCGGATTGTCGATGTCGTGGAAACGCAGGTTGCGCAGCCAGTGCAGGGCCGGGTTGGCCCGCCGGATCTCGTTGAGCCGGGCGATGAACGGGGCCAGCGACCGGCCCTGCGCCTCGGCCGCCGCCCAGTCCCGGGGCCGCAGCTCGAACTTCTCGTTGTCCAGGTACTCCTCGGCACCCGGCCGGGGCACGTGCTCGAAGAGTTCGTAGCCGGCGTAGATGCCCCAGGACGGCGAGAGCAGGCTGGCCAGCACCGCGCGGATCTTGAACATCGGCGGCCCGCCGTGCTGGAGGTGCTCGGGCAGGATGTCCGGGGTGTTCGGCCAGAAGTTGGGCCGCATGTAGTCGGCGGCGGCGACCAGCTCCGTGCAGTAGTCCCGCAGTTCGGCCGGGCCGGTCCGCCAGGTGAAGTAGGTGTACGACTGGGTGAAGCCGATTTTGCCCAGCCCGTGCATCACCGCCGGTCGGGTGAACGCCTCGGCCAGGAACAGCACGTCCGGATCGTGCCGCTTGACCTCCCAGATCAGCCAGTGCCAGAAGTCGAACGGCTTGGTGTGCGGGTTGTCCACCCGGAAGACCTTGACGCCCTGCCCGACCCAGTGCAGCACCACCCGCAGCACCTCGGCCCGGATTCCCGCCGGGTCGTTGTCGAAGTTGACCGGATAGATGTCCTGGTACTTCTTCGGCGGGTTCTCCGCGTACGCGATCGAGCCGTCCGCCCGGGTGGTGAACCACTCCGGATGCTCGCCGACCCACGGATGGTCCGGCGCCGCCTGCAACGCGAGATCCATCGCCACCTCCAGCCCGACCTCCCGGGCGGCGGCGACGAACCGCTGGAAGTCCTGCGCGGTACCGAGGTCGGGATGGATCGTGTCGTGCCCACCCTCGGCCGCCCCGATCGCCCACGGCGATCCGACATCATCCGGCTCGGCGACCAGGGTGTTGTTCCGGCCCTTCCGGTTGACCCGGCCGATCGGATGGATCGGCGGCAAGTAGAGCACGTCGAAGCCCATCGCGGCGACCCCGGGCAGCCGGTCCAGGGCGGTGCGGAAGGTTCCGGGCCGGGCCGGCTGACCGCCCTCGGCCAGCACCGCCCCCTCCGAGCGCGGAAAGAACTCGTACCAGGCGGAGAAGAGTGCCCGGGGCCGGTCGACCCAGAGCGTCAGCAGCGGCGCGCTGGTCAGCAGCGCTCGTACCGGATGGTCCCAGAGCAGATCGGCCAGCCCGAGCGCCGGCGCGACCCGCTCCGGCAGGTCCCGCTGCCCGTCCAGTAACGCGACGGCGGCGGCCCGGACCCGGTCCCGCGCCTGCGCCGGTACGTCCACCGCTGCGGTCTCCAGCAGCTCCGCACCCTCGACCAGGTCGTTGGCCAGCTCCGCCGCCCCCTGGCCGGCGTCGACCTTCTTCGTCACCGCATCCCGCCAGGTCAGGTACGGATCGTCGAACGCCTGCACGGTGAAGCTCCACTCGCCGACCGCGTCCGGTCGAATGCTCCCGTGCCACCGGTCGTCGAAGTCCGGCCCCGGCCGCATCCGAACCACCGGCCGCTGCACGCCGTCCGGCCCGCGCCAGGCGACCTGGCAGCCCATCGCGGCGTGCCCCTCGCGGTACGACCGCGCCGACACCGGAACCAGTTCGCCCACCACCGCCCTGGCGGCGTACCGACCGCAGCTCACGGAGGGCGTCACGTCTTCGATCGGGATCCGTCCGGTCACCCTGCCCAACCTACTGGGAATGATCGACGGCCGCGCGGCGGAGTCCGGACGGCGAAGAAGCAACGGCAGAAGAGAGCAGACGCGGGCCGGTCCGGATGCGGCGGCGGTCAGTGGGGCTGCCGAGGGAGGCCGGGGCTCGATCTCGACGTCCTCGTCGGGTACTCCGGTCACCTGGGCTGCCGGGGGACCCAGTCGAGGAAGCGTGCCGAGAGTCCGGCCGGATCGAGGTGGGGCAGATCGTGTCGAGCCCGGTGTAGCTGGGCCGACAGATACGTCAGCAGCCCGAGCGGGTCGCCTCGGTACGCGACCAGCAGTGACAGCCGGGCGGGCGAGCACGGCCAGGCCGCGCCGCAGGTCCGGCATCGGAAGGTGGGCCGCGTGGGCGTGTGCGGGCGGAATCGGGAGTGCGGGCGGGGGCTGGTCATCTCGGCGCTTCCGCCGGCCCGGGCGTGGTCGTCCCGCCTTCCCGCCGCGCCGGGCGACTCATACCCGTTCACCCCGTCGGCTGCGTGTGGTCTGGACGGGTGCCAGGTTGCCGGCCCGGTTGCGAACCTGCCCGCTCGTCGGGTTCCACGCCGCTCGCCGGTTCGTCGCGCGGGCCCGCGCCGGGGGCGGCGCCAGGTTCGGCGCGACCACCGGACGGGTGTCCGGAAGCCGGGACGGCAGTGGTTCTGGCCACCCTGGGCGGCGGAGGGTGCGCGGGCAGCGCCAGCGGCGCCCACACGCACAGAACAACCACAGGAAGTACCACGCGCGACGATGACCTATCCGCGGCCGGTGCTTTCTGATCATTAGGAATTTCTCCTTCCGTTGGATGCGGGGGCCGTCCCGTTTGCCGACCGTGACGGCCCCCGCTCGGTTCCGCCCTGCGGCATTGATTGAGAGCGGTTCCGCTTGTTCCACCCTGGACGGAAACGCCCTACGCTCGGAAGGCGAATCAACAGATCACGGGAGTCCGAAAACCCGCTGGGAATCGCGCTGCCGTATGGAAAAGGTGGGAACGCGTGGGAATCTCAACCCTGGAATTTCTATTACGCGAGTTGCGGCGTCGGCGAGTTGCGGCCGGTCTGACGCAGGCGGCGTTGGGCGAGCGGATCCACTTCTCGGACACGCACGTGAGTGCGGTCGAGACCGGGACCAAGCCGCTCAAGGGCGATTACGTAAAGGCGGTCGACGATGCGCTGGGTGCGGGCGGGGCGCTCGTCGAGATGTGGGAGGACCTGGTCCGGGACGGGTCGGCGCCGGTGTGGTTCCGGGACTGGCTGGAGATCGAGCGGCGGGCGGTCATGCTCCGCTGGTTCGAGACGACCTACGTACCGGGCCTGCTCCAGACCGAGGCGTACGCGCGGGCGACCCTCGCCGGGGAGCGGCTGACGCCGGCCGAGGTGGACCAGTTCGTCGCCGCCCGGCTGGAGCGGCAGTCCATCCTCACCCGGGAGCGTCCGCCACTGATCGCCGCCGTCATCGACGAGGCCGTGATCGTCCGGGGTGCCGAAGAGGCCCGGCCCATGATGGCCGAGCAGGTGGCGCGCATCGTCGGCTGCGCCCAGTTGCCCAACGTGCAGCTCCAGGTGGTGTCGACCGGCGTCGGGATGTACCCGGGGTACGGCGGCCCGTTCACCCTGGCGGAGCTTCCCGACAACCGGCGCGTCGGTCACGCGGACAACCAGCTCGCCGCGCGGATCGTCGACGGGCCCGACGACGTTGCTACCCTCGTTGGCAGGTGGGAGCGAATCAGAGGCTACGCGCTCCCGGTCGACCAGTCCCTAGAGCTGATCAAGAAGGTAGCGACCTCATGGAGCTGAGTGGCGCCACCTGGCGCAAGAGCATCCGGAGTGGAAACAACGGCGGCAATTGCGTGGAGGTGGCCGACAATCTGCCCGAGGTGGTCGGGGTGCGGGACAGCAAGGACCGGCAGGGCCCGGTACTGGCCTTCGCGCCAGCCGCGTGGCGTGCCTTCGTCCGCAACCTCACCACGCCCTAACGTCCCCCCAATCCGCTGCACACATCTCAAATCCATGATCCCGTAATGTCCGGCATGGCGGGGGCATGCCGAACTCTTCGCGATCATGTGAGGATCCGGCAGTTCGGTCCGCAGGGGTGCGGGTGGTGGGGCCAGCCGTTGCGGCGTAGCACGGTGGCGACCTGTGCGGCGGTGGCGCAAGGGTTCTCCGTAACGTCCGTCCAGCCGTACCGGAGGGTCGTCTCGCCCTCGGCCGCCGCCGCGTTGTCCCGGCGGGCGTCCCGCCACCGCCGGTCGGACGGATGTCCGGCTCGACCGTCCAACTCCACCCGGGTCCGGTAGGGGCGGTAGTCGACGTCGTCGTACCAGCGTCCGCCGCGCCGGGCTCGGGCGACCTGCCGAGCCCCGGTCGGCAGCCCGTGGGCCCGTTCGACGTCCCGCAGGTAGCGCAGTTCCAGCAGGGAGTGGCAGCCGTCCGCGACCTCGACGAGGGCCGCCCGCAACTCGGCCCGCCAGCGCAGCTTCGCCCGGCCGGCCATCGCCCTGGTGATCCGCTCTGCGGTGGTGAGCCGGCGGCCACCGGCCCGGGCCAGCCAGCCCAGCGCCTCGTCCAGGTTGTCGGCCTGTTGTGTCAGGTCGAGCACCGTCTCCTCGACCCGGGTCTGCGGGGGCAGCCGGGTCGGATGTCGGGCCCGTTCCGCGCCGGCCCGCAGATGTACGACGATGCCGCGCATCCGGCGTACCCGGCGCTCCCCGGGCACGGTGAGGTGGAGAACGGGTGCCCGCTGGTCGGCCAGCCCCTGTATCTCGGCCGCGGTGTGATGGCTGAGCATGGCACCGGGCCCGGCCCGGAGCAGTGCGGCCCACAGCACCGCCTCGCGGGGCGGCGACCCGCTGAAGGTGGCGAAGACCCGTCCGACCAGCACCTGCCAGCGGCCGCTGTGGATGCGGTGCTCGACCTGCGACTTGGTCAGCCCGCAGGCGTACGCCTGTTGCCGGGTGAGCACCCCGTGCTGCCGTCGGACAAGCTCCTCGAACACCCGGCACAC
>NZ_JADPUN010000335.1 GCF_015690345.1 Plantactinospora alkalitolerans
CCACCCCCGCCACTCCGGCCCCGGTCTCCCGAGCCACCGTGCTCGCGTACGCGACGGTGGCGGTGCTGATCGCCGCCTGGGTGCTCTTCGGCTGGCTGGTGCAGCAGCAGGGCTTCGTGACCTCGCTCGGTGAGGGGCTCGGCGCCGCCTTCACGCTGCTGCTCATCGTCTCCGTCGTCGGCACCGTCCGCCAACACCGCCGAGAGTGAAAGGAAGGGCCCCTTCTTATCGTTTTCTGTAGAAGAAGGGCCCCCTCCTAACACCTCACTCACTCACTCGTCGAGCACCGCCGCGGTGATGCGGTGCAGGGCGAAGGTGTGCAGCATCTCGGTGCGCTCGTCCTCGGCCCGTAGGTATCCGCCGCCGATCGAGACCGGGCGGACCAGCCGGGACGCGGTCGCGCCGTGCGCGTCGACGTACCCGACCCAGACCAGGGCCTTGTCCCGGACCGCCTGTTGGAGTACGGCCAGCGCCTGGGTGTGCGCGTGTGCCGCCGGCATCGCCGGCCCGGCCCCACCGGACCGGCCGCCGTCCCGGACCGTGCTCGGCGCCCGGCGGGCGACCCGGGCCGCGGCGTCGCCCCGGCGGATCTGCTCCACGATGCCGAGCAGTCGGGGCGTGCTCAGCCTCGGCGTGGCCAGCGGATCGGTCACCCGGTTGGCGACCGAGCCCCGGGCCGGCGCCCGCCGCACCTTGGGCCTGGCCAGTACGGTCGCCCCGGTGGCGTCCTCGGAGACCGGGGCGTATCCGGCGTCGCGCAGGGCGCCGATCAGCCGACCTGCCAGGTGCGGGGTGGTGAGCACGGTCGGTGCCAGCCGGCGCAGCGACATCGGGGCGAGCCGGCGGTCGGCGAGCACCTCGGTCAGGAGTGCCTCGTCGTCGCTGCGCAGGTACGCCCCGGCGGAGCCGGCCCGAAGCCCGCCGTGCTTACGGGCGATGTCGTCGACCAGGTACGTCAACCCCTGTGGCACCGGCGTACGGGACCGGCGCTTGAAGAGTGTGTGCAGGTCCTCGGCGGCGTACCCGGCGTCCAGGGCCCGGCGCACGCTCGCCGCGGTGACCCGGTGCACGCTGGCGCCGCCGGCCGACTCGTGCTCGGCCACCACGGCGAGTTCGGCGGCCAGCGCCGGCTCGGGCGGCCCGGGTACCACCACGGTCAGGTCGGCCTGGAGCAGGAAGTGGTCGACCGGGGCCGGCAGCAGTGCGTCCAGTGCCCGGACCGCGGCGGTACCCCCGCCGGCCGCTCCGTCCGCGTCGGGCCGGACGCCGAGCGGATCGTCGCCGTTCTCGCCGAGCCGGGTGTCTCCGGCGGTCCACTGCGCGAGCAGCAGCCGGCCGTACGAGGTGAGCGCGCCGAGTCCGGTGACGCCGAGCAGCGCCGCCTCGGTCAGCACCTCACGCTGGCCGTTCTCCCGGCCCAGGCTCCGCCGGGGGGTCCGCCAGCCGAGCAGTTCGATCACCTCGTCCGGGGTCGGCGCGGCGCCGGGATCGAGGCCGTCGAGCACGTCGAGCACCGCGCGCCGAATGGCCGGCACCCCGGCGCGCTCCGCCTCGGGGGAGAGCGGGGTGATCGGGCGGTCCCGGTCGTCGCGCTGGCCGATCAGCCCGACCTGCCGGGACATGGTCAGCCAGGCCCGCGCCAGGTGTTCCCACCGGTGGGCCAGCGAACCGTTCCGCCAGCCCTCGTAGCCGGCCGCCGGGAGGATCTGCTGGTCCGCCCCGTTCCGGGTGGTGGCGGCGCCGGGCAGGTCGACCTCGCCGGTCAGCCCGGCGGCGTACGCCACCTCCAGCAGTAGCGCCGTGGTCGACTCGTCGAGGCCGGTGGCGCGGGCGAGCCGGCGCTGGTCCCGGACGCCCAGTCCGCCCGAGCGCAGCACCGGGGCGGGTTCGGCGGCGAGCTGTTCGAGCAGCGCCTCGGTGTGCCGTACCGCCTCCATGGCCTGGCCGGCTCCGGCGGAGTCGGCGGCCTTCGGCTCCCGGGCCGTGCCGGTGACCGCCGGCGGCCGGGGGCGCAGCGGCCCCAGGGGCCCCGATTCGCGGCGCAGCAGCAGCCCGACCTCCCGGGGCAGTTCCACGGCGGTCGGCGTGCCGGGCACGCCGGTGGTCTCGGAGATCGGCACCAGCAGGCCGTTGTCGACCAGCCAGGAGACCGGCGCGGCGGCGCCTTCGCCGGCTGGCGCGGCGGCCGGCAGCGTACCCACCGGAGGGCCGGCGGCGAGCCGGTCCAGGATCGCCCGGGCCGGTGGCGGCGCGGCCAGCAGGGTCCGGCGCAGCCGGGCCGGGTCGGCGACCAGTGCGGCGGTCTCCGGATCGAGTTCCGCCGCGGGCCGGCCCAACCCCGCCGGATACGGCGAACAGACCTCGTCGACCCCGGCCACGACCCGCAGCGCGCTCTCCGGCCCGTAGAGCAGGAAGCGGGCACGGAGCCGGTCGACCGCGGTCCGCACCCCGGCCCGGTCCGCGTTCCGGCCGGTGCCGACGGCGAGGGTGATGATCGTCTCGGTGGACGTCTCGCCGTGATCCGGATCACGGCTCAGTCGGGCGGCGTCCAGGATCCGCAGGGTGAACTCGTCGAGTCCGTCGAGGGCGCGAGCCACCGACACCCGGGACTGTGCGCGGACCGCCAGGGCGGACAGGTCGGTCGGTACCGGCACGACGAGGTCGGGACGCAGCCGGAACAGTGCGGCCAGCGCCTCGTCGGGCAGGGCCCGCAGATGGTCGGCGAGTGTCGTCATCGTCTTTCCACGCTATCCGGCCAGGTGCCTGTCGTGCGCGTCGGTCGTCCGGCTCGACTCCGTTCGGCCGTTAGGTCCGTGCGACGATGGCCGGCGTGACTTCCGCCGCGGTCGGGTTCGACCTCGACATGACCTTGATCGACTCCCGGCCCGGAATCGCCGCCGCAATGCGGGCGCTGACGGAGAAGACCGGCGTGTACGTCGACGCGGACGCCGTGGTCAGCCGGCTCGGCCCGCCGCTGCGGACCGAGATCCGCCGCTGGTTCCCCGAGGACCGGGTGGAGGAGGCCGTCCGGACGTACCGGGCGCTCTATCCCGAGTACGCGATCGCCACGTCCCTGCCGCTGCCCGGCGCGTTGGAGGCGGTGGCGGAGGTCCGGGCCCGGGGGCTGCGGGTCATGGTGGTCACCTCCAAGTACGGCCGGCTGGCCCGGCTCCACCTGGAGCATGTCGGGCTGGAGGTCGACGAGTTGGCCGGCGACCTGTTCGCGGCGGAGAAGGCGACCGCGTTGACCGCGCACGGCGCCGGGCTGTACGTGGGTGACCACGTCGCCGACATGGTGGCCGCGCGGACCGCCGGAGTGCCCGGACTCGGCGTCACCACCGGGCCCTGCGACGCCGATGAGCTGCGATCGGCCGGTGCCGACCTGGTGCTGGCGGACCTTACCGGATTCCCGGAGGCGCTCGGGCGGTTGGTGCGGCTAGCCTTGTGAGGACAGCAATCTCATCAGGGGAGTCGAGGTCTTCAGGTGCCGACGGGTCGAGTGAAGTGGTATGACGCGGCCAAGGGATACGGGTTCGTTACCAGTGACGAGGGTGGCGACGTGTTCCTGCCGAAGGGCGCGCTGCCGGCTGGGGTCACCGATCTGAAGGGCGGTCAGCGGGTCGAGTTCGGCGTTGTGGACAGCCGCCGGGGCGCGCAGGCGCTCGGGGTCAAGCTCCTGGACGCCCCACCGTCCATGGCGGAACTCCGTCGCCGGCCGGCCGAGGAGCTGCACGGCCTGGTCGAGGACATGATCAAGGTGCTTGAGGCCAAGATCCAGCCAGACCTGCGCCGGGGACGCTTCCCGGACCGGAAGACCGCGCAGACCGTCGCTCAGCTCGTCCACGCGGTCGCCCGCGAACTGGAGACCTGAGGGGTCAGACCGGCGGCTGCGGCCCGGCCGAGCAGCGCGTCGACCGCCGCCTGACCGTCGGCACCCAGTTCGGCGGTGAACTCGTTCACGTAGAGCGCGATGTGCTGGTCGACCACGTCGCGCTCCATCTCCTGCGCGTGCCGGAGCACGTACTCCCGGCTCGCGGCGGGGTCGGCCCAGGCCCGGCGTACGGAGTCGCGGATCCAGCCGGTCGCCGCCACCGGATCCACCGCGTCCCGCCGGGCCAGGATGGCGCCCAGCGGGATCGGTAGCCCGGTGTCGGCCTCCCACCACTGCCCGAGGTCCACCAGGGCGGTCAGGCCGTGCCGGGGATAGGTGAACCGGGCCTCGTGGATGACGAGGCCGGCGTCGTACCGGCCGGCGGCCACCCCCGGCATGATCTCGTGGAACGGCACGACCTCGATCCGCGCCGGGGGCCGGTCCGCGGACCAGAGCCGGAACAGCAGGTACGCCGTGGTCCGGTCACCGGGCACCGCCACGGTCGCCCCGGTCAGATCGGTGTTGCCGGCCCGGTCCGGCCGGGTCAGCACCAGCGGGCCGCAGCCACGGCCCAGCGCGCCGCCGCAGGGCAGCAGGTGGTAGTCGTCCAGCAACCAGGGCAGCGCCGCGTAACTCACCTTCACCAGGTCGTACGCCCCGCGCTCGGCGGCGGTGTTGGTGACGTCCACGTCGGCGTACGTCACGTCCATCGGCGGCGCGCCGGGCACCAGGCCGTGCACCAGAGCGTGGAAGACGAAGGTGTCGTTGGGGCAGGGGGAGATCGCCAGGGAGAGCGCCACAGCCCCACCGTAACCACCCGGCCCGGCCGGGGTGGTCGTGGCCCTGGCCGGGCCGGATACGTCACAGCGCTCCGGCTGGGCCGGATACGTCACAGCGCTCCGGCTGGGCCGGATACGTCACAGCGCTCCGGCTGGGCGCCGGTCCGGGGCGCCGGGCGGGATCAGCCGCCGGATGTCGGCGAAGATCCGTTGTTGCGCGGCCGCCGCGTCGGGACTGGTCAGGTCCATGCCCTGGATGAACCCGTGCGGAAGGCCCGGTTCGCGGCGGTGCGTGACGGCGACCCCGGACTCCGCCAGGCGGCGGGCGTACGCCTCACCCTCGTCGCGGAGCGCGTCGTGTTCGGCGGTCACCAGCAGAGTGGTCGGCAGAGCGGACAGATCGGGATGGTGCAGCGGACTCGCCGCGCCGCGCGACGTCGGATCGGGCGTCCACCAGGTCACGAACCGGGTCAGCATGGTGGCGTCGAGCCCGTGGCCCGTGCCCTTCTCGATGACGCTGGGCTGGGAGAGTGTCAGGTCGGTGTTCGGACAGATCAGGATCTGTACGCCGGGCAGCGCCCCGCCCTCGTCCCGCAGCCGCAGGCAGGCCATGGTGGCGAGGTATCCACCCGCGCTGTCTCCCGCGACGGCGACCGGCCCCGACCAGCGGAGCACCTCGACGGCGTCCTCGACCGCGGCCGGGTACGGATGCTCCGGCGCCAGCCGGTAGTCCACGGCGAGCACGTCGACGCCGCACTCCTGGGCGAGACGACGGCAGGTCCTGTCGTGGGTCTCCAGATCGCCGGTCACCCATCCGCCGCCATGCAGGAAGACCATCAGGGGGCGCGGTTCGGTGGCCGCCCGGTAACGGCGCAGCGGCAGCCCCGAGGGACCGGTCAGGTCCTCGACGTACGGCAGATCCGGCCCCTTCGGCCGGCTGCCGTTGCGCTCCCGGGCACCGGCGCGCAGCTCACCGACGAGATCGTGTGACATTCGACGGATGGTAGCGGCGGCTAGTCGGCGAGTTCCTTGCCGAGCACCGTCGCGGCGGCGGTCAGGGCGGCGAAGGCGTCGCCGATTCGCCACGCCGACCGGTCGCGGGGTCCGACCGGGTTGGAGACGGCCCGCAGTTCGGCGAAGGGCAGCCCGGCACCGGCGGCGGCGACCGCCACGCCGTACCCCTCCATGGCCTCGGCGACCGCGTCCGGATGCCGGGCGAGCAGGGCCAGGGTGGTCGCCGCGGTTCCGGTCACGGTGCCGAGGGTGAGGACCGCACCGGTGACCGCGTGCGGCAGGCCGCCGCGCAGGACCTCCAGCAGGGCGGGATCGGCCGGGGCGGCGGTGGCGCCGAAGCCCAGCTCGTCCAGGGTCAGGAAGCCGTCCGGCGACTCGGCGCCGAGGTCAGCGGCGACGCTGCGGGTCGCGACGACGAGCGATCCGACCGGCGCGCGGCCGGGAAATCCACCGCCGATCCCGGCGCTGAGCACCGCCCGGTACGGCCGCCCGGCCGCCTCGGCCAGCGCGATCAGCCGGGCCGTGCCGGCGGCGGCCGCCGCCGGCACCACCCCGACCGGCGCCACGGTCACCGCGTCGCCGACCAGCCCGGCCCGGACCGCATCGGCCTCGGCGGGAACGGCGGTGACGAGAAGTACGGCGCCGCCCACTACTGGCCCCGGGATTCCCGGCGGGAGCCCTCGTCGCCCGGCCTCGGGCCGGTGACCGCCGAGGACGGCCGGTAGATGTGGTAGCCGGGTGGTGCGAGTTCCGGATCGTCGCCGTCACCACCGAGGTCGGCGGTCGGCTGGCCAGTGGTCGGCGGAGCCGGTGAGACGGGGGTGGGGTCACCGTCGGTCGACCGGCGCACGCCCGGTTGCCCCGCTCCGGCCGGTTGCCCCGCTCCGGCCGGTTGCCCCGCTCGGGCTGGTTGTCCTGCTCCGGCTGGTTGTCCCGCTCCGGCTGGTTGCCTCGCTCCGGACCGGTCCTGAGCTGGCCGGTCCGGGCCCACTCGGTCCGGATCGGGGTGTCCGGTGTCGGATGCGTCGCCGTCGGTGTCCCCGCCGTCCGGTTGGTCGGTGTCGGCCATGGCCCGTCCGGACAGCCGCTCGCTCCGGAGCCGCCCGGCGACGATCAGGGCCCGGACCATCGCCAGCGCGGCGATCCCGGTCAGTACGCCGATCCCGATCCGGCCGTCGACCGGGATCAGACCCAGGGCGCCACCGGCCACGAAGGCGAGCATCAGCGCGGTCTCGGAGTGCGCGAACGCGGTCGCCCGGAGCCGTTCCCGGACCCGTTCCTGAATGGAGGCGTCGACGGCCAGTTTGGCGATGCCGCTGATCACGGCGGTGACCAGGCAGAGCAGCGCGACCAGCAGCAGCGAGAACCGGAGCGTGGCCAGCACCCCGACGGCGGTCACCACGACCAGGCCGGCGGCCTGCAACACCACGGGCCGGTGGATCCGCAGTCGGGTACCGAGCGCGGTCGCCAGGAACGTGCCGATCGCGAGCCCGCCGCCGACGACACCGAGCGCCGCCTCGTCGCCGAGCCGCCGACCGAACAACTCGGTGTCCAGGTCGCCGGCCTTGATCGCGAAGGCGAGGAAGAGCAGCAGGAAGCCGTAGAGACCGCGCAGGGTGGCGCCGCCGACCAGGGCGGCGATCACCAGCCGCCCGGCCGGGCCACCCCGGCCGAGCGCCCGTTCACGTCCGTTCCGCCCCTTTCCGAAGGCCTGGAACGCCCGGGGTACGGCCTCCGGCGGATCGGAGTCGGCCCGGGGCGGCAGGCGCAGCGCGATCACCATGCCGACCAGGAAGATCACCGAGGCGACCCGTAGCGGCCACTGTGGACCGAACCAGAAGGCGGCCAACCCGATCGGGGCGACCACGCCACCGGCGATCGAGCCGTACACACTGGCCCGTGCGCCGGCCTGGGACAGGCCCATCCGCTCCGGCAGCAGTCGGGGCACGGCCGCCGAGCGGGCCACGCCGTACGCCCGGGACAGCGCCAGTACGCCGAACGCGGCCGGGTAGAGCCCGAAGCCGTGGATGTAGTCCGAGATCAGCCAGGCGAGGAAGGCCCGCCCGAGCATGGTGGCGGCCAGCGCGTAGCGGCGCCCGTGCCGGAAATGGTCGAGCAGGGGTCCCACCACCGGTGCGAGGAGCGCGAACGGGACCATGGTGATCAGCAGGTAGAGCGCGACCTTGCTGCGCGCCTCGCCCAGCGGGGCGTTGAAGAAGATCGTTCCGGCCAGGCCGATCGTGATCAACGTGTCGCCGGCGCAGGAGGCGGCGTGCAGATCGAACAGCCGGACCATGCCGGCCTCGCCGCCGGCACCCTTCTCGCGTACCCGGACGACCCGGCGGGTCGTCCAGCGGGCACTGCCGAGCGTGCCCCGGAACAGCAGCCTGACGGCCCGGATCACCGTGCCGACGAGGCGCCCGAGGACCGACCGCCCAGAGCGGGTGAACAGCGGCATGAGCACCATCCTCGCCCATCCGGTCGACGACCGTCGGATCTGTGCCGAGATATCTCTGGCTGATCGGCGCCGGGGAGTGCCGCCGACCCGTCCGCAAGGATAGGCAACAATGGGTGGGTGACCAGGAGCACCGCCGCTCGCGCGGCCCGCCTCGACCAGGTCTGCGCCAGCGCCGTGGACGTGGCGCGGGATGGCATCACCGAGGTCGACCCGACAGACATCGGCGATCATCTGGGTGCGCTCGCCGAAGGCGACCGCCTGGTGACGCATCTCTTCGAGTGTCAGCTGGCCGGCTACCGGGGCTGGCGCTGGGCGGTGACGGTGACCCGGGTGCCGCGCAGTCGGCACGTCACGGTCTGCGAGACCTTCCTGCTACCCGGCTCGGACGCGATGCTCGCCCCGAGCTGGCTGCCCTGGCAGGAGCGGCTCCAGCCGGGCGATCTCGGCGTCGGCGATCTGTTGCCCACCCAACCCGACGACGACCGGCTCGTCCCCGGTTACCTGCTCTCCGACGACCCCGCCGTCGAGGAGACCGCCTGGGAACTCGGTCTCGGCCGTCCCCGGGTGATGTCCCGGGAGGGGCGGATGGAGACCGCCCAGCGCTGGTACGACGGCGATCACGGCCCGGCGGCGCCGATCGCGGCCGCCGCGCCCCGGACCGCGCGGTGCGGCACGTGCGGTTTCTACCTGCCGCTGGCCGGCGCCATGCGCCAGGCGTTCGGAGTCTGCGGAAACTTCTTCGCCCCGGACGACGGCCGGGCGGTCAGCGCCGACCACGGCTGCGGAGCGCACTCCGAGACGATGCTGGAGTCCACCGAGACGCCGGTCGACGAGCTGCCGACGATCTACGACGACAGCGAGGTGGAGGCGATCGCGGTCAGCCGGGCGCCTGGCTCGGTCGACGCCGCCGAGCCGGCGGAGCCGTACGGGCACGGCTGAGGCGGTACGGGGGCTGAGGCCGTACGGGCACGGCTGAGGGCGTACCGGCACGGCTGAGGCGGTACCGGCGGGGTTCGGGCTCAGGCCTCGCCGCGTCGGCGTCGACGGTTGGCGTCGTGCCGGAGCATCACGGCCAGACCGGGGAAGCCGACCAGGAAACCGGCGAGGCACGTCCAGAGCCAGTTCTCGTGGCCCCGGTCGGTGAGCCAGTGCCGGAAGAAGAGCAGGAGCACCAGCCCGACCACCGCCCAGGCCACGATCCCGGCGACGGCGAACGGCACCATCGGTGGGTCGAGCGGCTCGATCTGCGGCTCCTCGGGCACCGTCCCAGCGTACGGCCGGGCGGAACGTGGTTGGTAACCGGGCAGGTCTTGGTTGGTAACCGGTGATCTGGGACGATGCGCGGATCAACTCGTTCCGCCCCCAGACGAGGACCCAATG
>NZ_JADPUN010000084.1 GCF_015690345.1 Plantactinospora alkalitolerans
GCTGCGGGCCGCGACGGCCGCCGCTGCTGGTGCGCGGCGACCTGGTGGACGACCTGCCGGCGCTGGCCGCGCGGGCGCCGGCCGGCGCGACGCTTGTGGTGTTCCACACCTCCGTGCTGTACCAGGTGCCGGCGCCGCGCCGGGCGGCGTTCATCGATCTGGTACGTGGACTGCCCGGCCACTGGATCGCGAACGAGGCCCCGGACGTGGTGCCCCACGCCGCGCTGCCGAAGCCGCCGGACGATGCGCTGTACAACGTGCTCACGTTGGACGGGACGCCGTTGGCCTGGACCCGCTCGCACGGGCAGGCGATGACCTGGTTCGCGGACGGCGTGCCCCGGTAGCCGGGCCGACGATGCCGGGCCGGAGGCTCGGGAGGTCGCCGGACCCTACCGACGGCTAACGGGTCTCCGCGAGATTCTTCAACCGGCTGTTCCACAGGTCGTGAGCCTTGTGCATCCCGTCGGGGTCGGAATTGCGCATCTCGATCGCGGCCGGACCCTCGGCCGCCCCCTCCATGATGACGTGACAGCGGTTCGACTCCTCGATGAGCCGGAACGCGTGGTACGCCTGCAGACCCGGTGCGTTCCCGGACCAGCCGATGCGACTGTCCGGAACGAATTCGAATATCTCGCTGATGACGTCGATCCCGAACGTCGTCCACTGGAATCTGCTGTCGTCCCGGAGCACCCCGGTCCGATCGTTGAGGATCCGCACGTCGTGGGCGTTCGGATACCACTGAGGCCACTGCTCGACGGCGATCAGAATTTGCCACACGTTCGAGCAGGGCGCGTCGATGAACACCTCGTTGTGGGCGAACAGATCGGCGCGCTCCGGCGAAAACCCCGCTGGCCAATGTATGTCGCTGAATCGATTCGCCAGGTCGTCGTCCATCGGATTCTCCGTCGAGATGATGGCGGGCCCGCCGCCGCGATCTCCCCAGTCGACACCTTAGTCCGCCGACCGCGTTTCATTCGCCGGACGGCGGCCGGCGCGGCACTGCCCGGTCGACGGCACACGGTGGTGTCGTAGGGTCGGCGGAATGGACGGTGCCGACGCCAGCGGGCAGGGCCGGCGGCTGCCGTTGGCGCCCCGGCCGTTGGACTCGCCGCATCCGTCCCGGCTGGCGCCGACACATCCGGACCGGGACCGGATCCTGGCGGCCCATTCCGCCGCTCTCGCGGCCGGTGAGGCGGGCTATCCGGACCCGGCCACCGGGCTGTTCGTGCTCAGCGCGGGCTTTCTCGCCCGCCGTGGCACCTGCTGCGGGCGCGGCTGCCGCCACTGCCCGTACGTCGACGATCCGGTGGCGCCGGTCCCACCACCGCCGTAGGGGCGCCACCAGGCAGAGCGGGGTACGGGGTTTCGCCAGCCGCGCGGACCCCGTACGGTGGCCGACGGATTCCCCGGTCGCTGCGGCCGGGCGGATGGGAGGCGAGCGGTGCGCAGGCGGCTGTGCCTGGTGGGTGTCGGGCTACTGATGCTCTCCGGCTGCGGTGAGGATCCCGCGCCGGCGGAGCCACTCGGGCCGGCGCCGAAGGTCGTACGGCTGCCGGCGTCGGCGGCCGGCGGTGCCTGCCAGCTACTGGAGTATCAGGTGGTGGAGCAGGCCATCGGCACCCAGTTCGAGGTCTCGGCGGCGAGCCGGCACGGCAGGACCGACACCTGCGTGCTGCGCGCCGAGGCGGCCGCCCGCCCCGAACTGGCGCTGTCGGTGACTCCGACCACGGCCGACACGGCCATCTTCGCCGACGAGGTGGTGCCGAGCGGCGGGAAGTCGGTCAAGGGCCTCGGCAAGGCCGCGTACCAGTCGGCGGTGGCGGCGGCAAAGGGTTCCGGGATCGGCGTCGAGGTCGGATGGCTCACCGGCGACAAGCGTCTGGCCAGCCTCCGTTACACGTTTCCGACCGGTGCGGACCGGGCCACGGCCGACGCGCTCACCCCGAAGCTCGTCGCCCTGGCGAAGAAGATCGACACCAGCGGTCGCTGAGCCGGCGACCGCCGTACCGGGACGCACGAACCCGCCCGACCGGTAGGAAGTCGGACGGGCGGGACGACGAGCCAGGCCGCGGGACGATTACCCCGGGAGCGGGGCCGGCACCGCTCAGTGGGCGGCGACGAAGACCCGGGACGCGACCTCGCGAGGCAGGCGGATCTTGTCGCCGGACCGGTCGATGGTCACCCCGTCACGTTCCTGTGCGACGGTGACCGTCGCGCCCGGGTCCACCCCGGCGGCGTGCAACTGGCGTAGCACGTCGCCGTCGGTCTGGACGCTCTCACAGATCCGCCGGACCACCACCGGACCGCTGAGACCGGGGAAGGCGAGATTCCGCTCGCCGTCGGGGACCGTCTCGGCGGCCGGCAGGCCGGGATTGGTGACCAGGGACTCGAGCCCGGGGATCACGTTGCCGTACGGCGACCGGGTGGGCCGGTTGAGCAGCTCGTAGACCTTCTTCTCCACCGAGTCGCTCATCACGTGCTCCCAGCGGCAGGCCTCCTCGTGGGCCTCCTCGTAGGGCATCCCGATCACGTTGACCAGCAGCAGCTCGGCCAGCCGGTGCTTGCGCATCACCGACACCGCGTGCGCCCGACCGAGGGCGGTGAGTTGCAGGTGGCGGTCGTCCTCGACGGTCAGCAGCCCGTCGCGTTCCATCCGGGCGACGGTCTGGCTGACGGTCGGACCGCTCTGGCGCAGCCGCTCCGCTATCCGGGCACGCAGCGGGGGCACACCTTCTTCCTCCAGCTCAAGGATGGTGCGAAGGTACATCTCGGTGGTGTCGACAAGGTCGTTCACGTCAGCGGTCCTCCCGGTAACGATGCTACCTCGGGGAACCGATATTCAGTGTCGCCGGGCCCGGGGCGGTTCGGCCCCGGATGGTGTTGACTGGACCCCGTGCCCGTACCGGATGATCTTTTTGTCGATGTGACCGGGCTCGCCGCGGAGCTGGCGTCCCCCGAGCCGCCCACCCTGCTGGATGTGCGTTGGCGGCTCGTCGGAGCGCCCGGCCGGGTCGACTACGAGGCCGGCCACCTACCCGGGGCGGTCTTCGTCGATCTCGACACCGAGTTGTGCGGACCACCCGGGGCGGGTGGACGACATCCGCTGCCCGACCCGGCGGTGTTGCAGCGGGTACTCCGCGCGGCGGGGGTGCGGGCCGGTCATCCCGTGGTCACCTACGACGGCGGCGACCAGATGGCGGCGGCGCGGGCATGGTGGACACTGCGCTGGGCCGGGCACCGCCAGGTCCGGGTACTCGACGGCGGCTTTCCGGCCTGGGTCGGAGCGGGACGGCCGGTCTCGACCGAACCAGCGGATCCGCTACCGGGCGACCTCACCGTGCGTCCGGGCGGAATGCCGGCGCTCGACGCCCGTCAGGCGGCCCGGGTCGCCGCCGAAGGAGTGCTGATCGACGTCCGGACGGCGGCGCGGTACCGGGGCGAAACCGAACCGATCGATCCGGTCGCCGGGCACGTTCCCGGCGCGGTGAACCTTCCGGCCGCCGAATACGCCGACGCGGACGGACGACTGCCGGCCGCCGGTCTCCTGCGCGAGCGGTTCGTCGAGGCCGGCGTCCGGCCGGGGGTACCGGTCGCCGCGTACTGCGGCTCCGGGGTGACCGCCGCACAGGCGGTGCTGGCCCTGCACCGGGCCGGATTTCCCGACGCCGCGCTCTATGTCGGCTCGTGGAGCGACTGGCTCACCGATCCCGCCCGCCCGGTGGCCACCACCACCGACCCCGATCCGGGCTCGGGCTCGGGCTCGGGCTCGGGCTCGGAACGACCCTGATCCGAACCGCCTGATCCGTCGCCGCCCGATGGCATCCGGCTCGCGTTCCGGAGGCCATCGGGCCGCTCTGGCCAGTCGGGGCCGTTCGACATGCGACCATGAGGGCCATGTCGGACGGCACAGTGGTGGTCTGGGACGAGAGTCTGCTGGCGTACGACCTGGGCGACCATCCACTCGATCCGGTCAGGGTGGAACTGACGATGGCGCTGGCCAGGTCGCTCGGGGTCCTCGACCGCCCCGGTGTACGCCTGGTGGCGCCGGCCCCGGCCGATGACGCGGCGCTGGCCCGGGTGCACCGACCGGACTACCTGGACGCGGTACGGGCGGCACCCCACGACCCGCTCTTCTCCGGGTACGGCCTCGGCACCCCGGACAACCCGATCTTCGACGGCATGCACGAGTCGAGCGCCCTGGTCGCCGGCGCCAGTCTCGCGGCTGCCGAGGCGGTCTGGCGGGGCGAGGCCCGGCGGGCGGTCAACGTGTCGGGCGGGCTGCACCACGCCATGCCGAGCCGGGCCGCGGGCTTCTGTGTCTACAACGATCCGGCGGTGGCCATCGCCCGGCTCCTCGACCTCGGCGCCAAGCGGGTGGCCTATGTCGACGTCGACGTGCACCACGGCGACGGAGTGCAGCAGATCTTCTACGACGACCCACGGGTGTTGACCGTCAGCCTGCACGAGACCCCGTTGGCGCTCTTTCCGGGAACCGGGTTTCCGGACGAGACCGGTGGACCGGGCGCGGAGGGAAGTGCCGTCAACCTGGCCCTGCCACCGGGTACCGGTGACGCGGGCTGGCTGCGGTCCTTCCACGCCACCGTGCCGGCGCTGCTGCGGGCGTTCCGGCCGGAGATCCTGGTGAGCCAGTGCGGGGCGGACGGCCATCGACTGGATCCGCTCGCCGACCTGCGGTTGACCGTGGACGGTCAGCGGGCCAGCTATCTCGCCATGCGGGCGCTCGCCGACGAGTTGTGCGACGGCCGGTGGGTCGCGACCGGGGGTGGCGGCTACGCCCTGGTCGAGGTGGTGCCCCGGGCCTGGACACATCTGCTCGCGGTGGCCACCGGTGATCCGGTCGACCCGGCCGTGCTGACCCCACCCGACTGGCGGGCGCTGGCCCGGGCCCGCCGCCCCGACCATGAGGTGCCGCTGCGGATGACCGACGACGCGGACGTCTCGTACGAGCGCTGGCAGCCGACAGGCGAGCCGGACGCCGTGGACCGGGAGATCATGGCAACCCGGCGGGCGGTGTTTCCGTTGCACGGCCTCGACCCGCAGGACCCGACGGTCTGACCTTCCGGATCCGCGACCGACCGTCCCGGAACCGTTCCTGACGCGCGTCGGAAGTCGTCTGCCCGGACACGCCGGAGCCCCCGTCCACCGGCGCTGGTGGCGGGGGCTCCGCGGCGTACGGGTCAGCTCGCGTACGACTCGAGCCGGTCGGCGCGCGACGGGTGGCGCAGCTTGAGCAGGGTCACCTTCTCGATCTGACGGATCCGCTCCCGGGACAGCCCGAACTCGCGACCCACCTCGTCGAGGGTGCGCTGCCGGCCGTCGTCCAGGCCGAAGCGCAGCCGGATCACCGCCTGTTCGCGGTGTGACAGCGTCGCCAGCACGATCTCCACCTCGTTGCGGAGCATGCCCTGGGAGACCGCGTCGCCCGGCTCGTCGCGCGGGTCGACCGCCGCGACGAAGTCGCCGAGGGCGCTCTCACCGTCCTCGCCGACCGCCTGGTCCAGGCTGACCGGCTCCCGGTCGTACGAGATCAGCTCGATGACCTGGAATTCCTGTACGCCCAGCGCGGCGGCGACCTCGGCGACGGTCGGCTCCCGACCCAGCGAGGCGGACAGGTCCCGACGGGTCCGGACCATCCGGTTGACCTGCTCGACCATGTGCACCGGGATGCGGATGGTGCGGGCCTGGTCGGCCATGGCGCGGGTGATGGCCTGGCGGATCCACCAGGTGGCGTAGGTGGAGAACTTGTAGCCCTTGGTGTAGTCGAACTTCTCGACCGCGCGGATCAGGCCGAGGTTGCCCTCCTGGATCAGGTCCAGGAACGCCATGCCCCGCCCGGTGTACCGCTTCGCGATGCTGACCACCAGCCGCAGGTTCGCCTCCAGCAGGTGGTTCTTCGCGGCCCGCCCCTGGGCGACGATCGTCAGCAGGTCGCCCCGCAGGTCCACCGGCAGAGCCCCGGACTTCCCGCCCCGCTGTCCGCCCCCGGGCAGCCGCTCGTCGGCGGTGAGCTTCTCCTCGGCGTACAGCCCCGCCTCGATCCGACGGGCCAGTTCGACCTCCTGGACGGCGGTGAGCAGTTTGGTCCGGCCGATACCGTTGAGGTACGCCCGGACGAGGTCGGCCGACGCGCCCCGCTCGTCGGTGGCGTCGAGGTCGACCATGACCTGGCCGGGTCCGCCGTCGTTGACCGGTTCGTTATCGGTCCCGGCCGTGCTGGCCGGGCTAGTGTGGTTCTCGTTCATGTGCCGGACCATCATCTGTCGCCTCCCCGCTTCGACAAAGTGACGCCTCCCAGCGGACAACCTCGCTGGTGACACCTAGCTTGGCTGCTGGGGCGTGAAGCGGGGGTGAGGAGATCGTCGGGTTGGCATGAATCCGGGAGACAACCGGGATGGGAAATGGCCGGTTTCCTGGGCTTCGGTCCGATTGATGACGGGCGATCGTGCGGGTCCGGGCTTGCCGGCGGTGGCTACTGTGCCAGCCTGCCGGCCGGGTACCGACGGGTCGGGCGTGATCGAGAACGGATGGGAGAAATGGTGGTCTTCAAACGGTTGATGCAGGCGATGGGTGTGGGCGGTCCGTCGGTCGAGACGGTGCTGACCAATCCGAACTGCCGGCCCGGTGGCCAGTTGGAGGGCCAGATCCACGTCCAGGGCGGTGACCACCCGGTGGATGTCGAGTACGTCGCACTGGGCCTGGTCACCCGGGTCGAGGTGGAGAGCGGCGACAGCGAGTACAGCAGCACCCAGGAGTTCCAGCGCCAGCGCGTGACCGGCCCGTTTCGGCTGGAGAGCGGGGCGCGGCACGACATCCCGTTCCGCTTCGACGTGCCGTGGGAGACGCCGATCACCGAGATCGGCGGCCAGCACCTGCACGGGATGACCATGGGGCTGCGGACCGAGCTGGAGGTGGCCCGCGCGGTGGACAAGGGTGATCTCGACCCGGTCGCGGTCCACCCGCTGCCGGCGCAGGAACGCATCCTGGGCGCCCTCACCCAACTCGGCTTCCGGTTCACCCGGGCCGACGTCGAGCGTGGACGCATCTACGGCGTCCAGCAGTCGCTGCCGTTCTACCAGGAGATCGAGTACTACCCCGCTCCCCAGTACACCCGGGCGATCAACCAGTTGGAGCTGACCTTCGTCGCCACGCCGCAGCAGATGCAGGTCGTGTTGGAGCTGGACAAGCGGGGTGGGCTGCTCACCGAGGGCCGCGACGCGTTCGGCCGGTTCACCGTGGACTACGCCACCGCGGACCGGACCGACTGGGCCAGCCAGCTCGACGGCTGGTTGCGTCAGTCGCTACAGAAGCGCGGCCTGTTCTTCTGACCCGCTCCGACTAGAGGTCGAGCAGCACCGTGCGCGGGCCGACGTTCACGCTCTCGACCAGCATGTGGGTGCGGAACCGGCCGGTGGACACCTTGGCGCCGCGGGCCCGGAGTGCCTCGACGAACGCGGTAACCAGCGGTTCGGCCAGCTCGGCCGGGGCCGCGGCGCCCCAACTCGGCCGGCGCCCCTTGCGGGCGTCGCCGTACAGGGTGAACTGGCTGACCACCAGCAGCGGTGCGCCGACGTCCGAGGCGGACCGCTCGTCGTCCAGGATGCGCAGCTCGTGCACCTTCCGGGCCATTGCGCCGGCGGTCGCGGCAGTGTCGGAATGGGTCACCCCGAGCAGCACCAGCAGCCCGTCGGAGATCGCCCCGACCACCTCGCCGTCCACCGTCACGCTGGCCCGACCGACCGTCTGCACCACCGCCCGCACGACGGTCAGTCTGCCACGGGCGCGATCACGCCCCGCTCGACCAGGTGCGCGATGATCGGCCCGGCCGCCTCGGCAAGGTCCTCCGCCGGTACGTCGTGCGCGAGGGCCAGCACCGCGAGCTGCTCGCGCAGCGGCACCTGCCCGTTCGCCCCGCCGACCAGGGCGAGCACCAGCGGATCCACCTCCTCGGTCCAGCGCAGCCCGTGCGAGGAGACGAGCACCTGCCGGTCCACCGCCCAGCCCTCGTCGCCCATCGACGCCTCCTGACGCAGGCGCAGCCCGTCGACCGCCCGGAACCGGGTCCCCAGCAGCGCGTCGTCGTTCCGGGCCCGTAGCCAGTCCTGCCGGTCGAACCAGGCGGCGATCTGCTCGCCCATCGGCGGCTCCACCGCCTGCCGAAGATCCTCGATCCGGACGACCGGATCGGTGTGCCCGCCCCGGCGCAGGTTCACCACGCCGAAGCCGACCGCCTCCACCTTCTGCGCGTCGAACCAGTCCAGCCAGGCCGCCACCCGGTGCGGGTCGGTGGCCTCGCTGGCGTCGGCCAGCCACAGGTCGACGTACGTCATCGGGTCGGCCACCTCGCGCTGGATCACCCAGGCGTCCAGGCCGGTGCCGGCGAACCAGCCGGCCACCCGCTCGCCCCAGTCCTCCCCGGCCACGTGCAGCCAGTTGGCCAGGTACTGCATGGTGCCGCCCTCTGTGAGCAGTCCCGGCGCGGCGGCGGCCAGTTCGGCCGTGATCCCGTCCCCGACCCGGCCGGAGTCGCGGTAGCTGTGCGTGGTGGTCCCGGGTCCGACCACGAACGGCGGATTGCTCACGACCAGGTCGAACCGGCGACCGGCGACCGGCGCGACGAGGTCGCCCGAAAGCAGCTCCCAGCGGTGTCCGTTCAACGCGGCGGTGGTCGCCGCGAACCGCAGCGACCGGTCGGAGACGTCGGTGGCGGTGACCGAGCGGGCGTGTTCGGCCAGGTGCAGGGCCTGCACGCCGCTGCCGGTGCCGAGGTCGAGCGCGCTGCCGACCGGGCGCCGGATCGTCGCGCCGACCAGGGTGGTGGTGGCCCCGCCGATCCCGAGAACGTGGTCGGAGGGGAGCGGCACGCCGGGCCGGGCGCTCGCCGGCACGTCGGAGAGCACCCACCAGGAGTCCCCGTACGGCTCGAGGTCGATCGCCTGCCGAAGGCCGGAGCCGACGCGTTCGACCAGGCCACCGGCGAGCGCCTCCGCCAGCGGCAGCGGTGCGAAGGCCGCCCGTACCGCCGCCTCCGGCTCGGTCTGGCCGCAGACGAAGAGCCGGATCAGCGTGTCGAGCGGGTTCCGTTCCTCGGTGGCCCGCAGCGCCGCCCGGAAGTCGTTGCGGCCCATCGCGCTGGTCGCCTGCGGCCCCAGCCGCTCGGCGATGCCGCTCGACGTGTAACCCGCGCTGAGAAGGGCCTGTCGCAACTGATCGACCCCAGCGGGGGACAGCAGCATGTCGTCTCCGTCCACGGCGTCCATCCTGCCGGTCGCCGGTACCGGGCCGACCCGCAACCCCCGTAGATGCCCGGCCGGAACCACCCCGTCGGGGGTAACCGCTGGGTACCGGGGCGGGCGGACCTGCGCGGTGTTCACGTCACCGGCAGCCGGTCGCCCGTCACCGGCCGCCCTTCGCCGGCCGCCGCGCAGACGGCGGGAGCGGGGCGGGCGGGAGC
>NZ_JADPUN010000339.1 GCF_015690345.1 Plantactinospora alkalitolerans
GTCCGGTGGCCGGACCGCCCCGGCGCCCCCGCAGCGGATTGTCCGGCCCGATGGCCGGTGTCCGGTCCGTCCCGCTGGCAGCGCCGCGAGCCGAATCCGCCGCCTGGTCCGGTTCCGGGACGGCGGCACGCTCGGCGGAGCGGGATCGCGATGAACGCGCGGACTGGGGGCGACGGGACGGTGGGGTGCTCACCCCTCCATCATTCCCCGGGTGCGGTGAACGGAAAATGAACTTGCGTCACCGGATCACCGGAAGGTCGGCAGCGTTATCCGAACCAGCGTTCCGCCGGTGTCGTGCTCGAGGCGTACCCGTTGGCCCAGCCGGAGAAGCCGCAGGCCGGAGGCGTCGAACGCGGCGGCCGGGAAGGCGACGGTGCTGCCGTCGTCGAGCAGGAGCGTGCCCGTCCGGGTCGCCGGGTCGTAGGTGGCCACCGTGCCCTGCATGCCCAGCACCGTACACCGGATGCCGGATGCCGGATGCCGGATGCCGGATGCCGGGTGCCGGCGCTGGTGTCGGGACCGAGACCGAGACCGGGACCGACCGGTCAGCGGTCGGCTCCGGCGGGCGCGGAACGCCGGGTCAGCTCCGCGGTGTGCCGGCCGAGGCCGAGGGTCGTCGCGGCGAGCAGGTCCGCCGGGGTGTCGACGTCCCGGCGCAGCGTCGGCCAGGCGGGAGTGAGCGGTACGGCGCCGGACGCCGCGTGCGCCGCCGCCGAGCGCGGGCCGAACCGGGGATCCAGCGGAACCCCGGGCGGGGCGGTGAGCAGGACCGTGCCGGTACCGGGGGCGTCGGCGACGAACCGGCGTACGCCGGACGGACCGGTCTCGGCGGCCCGCAGCGCCTCGGCCAGCTCGACCGGACGCAGGGCCGGCAGGTCTGCGGTGAGTGCGGCGACCCATCCGTCGGCGACCAGCGCGGCGCCCCGGCCGAACGCGGGATTGAGCCCGCTCTCCGGCGGTTCCGGGGTGATCCGGGCACCGAGCCGCCCCAGCACCCGGGTGGCGTCGGGATCGTCGGTCACCACCAGGAGTTCGCGCACCGGGGGACAGGCCAGCACGGCGCCGACGGTGTCCTCGGCCAGCGCCAGGGCGAGCAGCTCGTGCGGTACCCCGCCGAGGGCGCCCCGCAGCCGGCTCTTCGCCGATTCGAGGCGCTTGACCGGCACGACCACCGTCCAGTTCCGCTCACCCACACGGCAATCCTGCCAGCCGCCCGGCGTCGGCCGGTGCGCGGCGTCGGTGGGATCGGGACCACCCTGGCTGGCCGTACCCCGGGCGAGCAGGCATGATTTCGCTGCGGGCGGCGGCATCCCCCACGGGTCGGCGGCGTTCCGCCGGCGGTGGCAGGTCGCCGAGGGCCGTGGGCACGGGCGCGGGTGGGAGCGACTTCCCGCCGGGGCGTCCGGTGCCCGCGCGGCGCCTCGGACGGCCGGGCCAGGGTGGGGACGACGAGGAGGCACAGTGGCACGGCGCAGGCTGGGGTTCTGGCGACGGTTTGCCGTGAGCGTGGTCAAGCCGGTGATGGCCGGGTGGACACGGCGTACCTGGAGCGGCATGGAGCACCTGCCCGCCTCCGGGGGCGTGATCATCGTGCCGAACCACCTCTCCCACGCCGATCCGCTGGTCTCGGCGCACTACATCTACGACGCCGGTCGCTGGCCCCGGTACCTCGGCAAGGCCAGCGTGTTCCGGGTGCCGCTGGTGGGGCGGATCCTGTTGAAGTGCCAGCAGATCCCGGTCGAGCGCGGCACGGTCGACGCGGCACGGTCGCTGGAGACGCTGATCGGCGCGGTCCGGGACGGCGGCGCGGTGGTGATCTATCCGGAGGGCACCACCACCCGGGAGCCCGAGTTGTGGCCGATGCGGGGCAAGACCGGAGCGGCGCGGCTGGCGCTGGCCACCGGGGCTCCGGTGATCCCGGTGGCGATGTGGGGACCGGAGAAGATCTTCGACCCGCGTACGAAGAAGGTCAGTCTCCGCCCACAGATCCCGGTCACCGTGATGGCCGGTCCGCCGGTCGACCTGAGCCGGTGGGCCGGTGCCACGCCCAGCCGGGCCGTGCTGGACGAGATGACCGACGCGATCATGTTGCGGCTGCGCGACATGCTGGCCGAGATCCGCGGCGGAACACCGCCGCCGCTCTGGTCGGCACAGTCGAACCGCCGCACAGACGACTCGACCGGGCGGGCCAACCCGGCTCCGCCGGCCGGAGACCGGGCATGAGCGGGCCGACGGACGCCGTGCGGAGCGGGGTGACGGCATGAGCCACGTCGTGGTGCTCGGCGCCGGTTCGTGGGGTACGGCGTTCGCGAAGGTGCTCGCCGACGCCGGGCGGGACGTGGTCGTCTGGGCCCGCCGACCGGCGGTGGCGGAGGCGATCCGGTCCACCCGGAGCAATCCCGACTACCTGCCCGAGCTGCGGTTGCCGGCGGGGGTGCGGGTCACCACCGACGCCGCCGAGGCGATCTCCGGCGCCGATCTCGTCGTGCTCGCCGT
This sequence comes from Plantactinospora alkalitolerans, assembly GCF_015690345.1. Taxonomy (GTDB): domain Bacteria; phylum Actinomycetota; class Actinomycetes; order Mycobacteriales; family Micromonosporaceae; genus Plantactinospora; species Plantactinospora alkalitolerans. The sequence goes on from NZ_JADPUN010000339.1 coordinate 2,497, forward strand.
GCCGGCACAGACCCTGCGGGGCAACCTGGCGGAGTGGGCCCGGCACCTCGAACCCGACTCGACGCTGGTCTCGCTGATGAAGGGCATCGAGTTGGGCACCACGAAACGGATGAGCGAGGTGATCGTGGAGACCGCCGGGGTCGCCGCCGACCGGGTCGTGGTCGTCTCCGGTCCCAACCTGGCGGCCGAGATCGCCGCCGAGCAGCCCGCGGCGACCGTGGTCGCCTGCACCGACACGGACCGGGCGACCGAGGTGCAGAGGTCGGTGAACACGCCGTACCTGCGGCCGTACACCAACGACGACGTGATCGGCGCCGAGCTGGGCGGTGCGGTGAAGAACGTGATCGCACTGGCGTACGGGATCACCACCGCGATGGGCCTGGGCGACAACACCCGGGCGACCCTGATCACCCGAGGACTGGCCGAGACCGCCCGGCTCGGGGTGGCCCTCGGCGCCGACCCGCTCACCTTCGCCGGCCTGGCGGGCCTCGGCGACCTGGTGGCCACCTGCTCGTCGCCGCTGTCCCGCAACCGCACCTTCGGCGAGCACCTGGGCCGGGGGGAGACCCTCGAACAGGCGCAGGCGGCGACCCGGCAGACCGCCGAAGGGGTGAAGAGCTGCCTGGCGATCCGGGACCTGTCCCGGGCGCACGGGGTGGAGATGCCGATCACCGAGCAGGTCGAGCGGGTCTGCCACGAGAGCGCCGACCCGCAGCACGCGATGGCGGTGCTGATGAGCCGCAAGCCGAGGCCGGAGTGACCGGGGCGGCGGGTGGACCGGCCGACCGCTCCGGGTACGGCGACGGCACCCGCTGCGTACACGCAGGTCTGCCGGAGCCGGTGCCGGGAGAGCCGTTCCTGCCGGGCCCGGTCTTCGCCGCGCCCTACCACCTGGACCCGGCGGCCGGCCCCGAGGCGACCCCGAACGGGTACGGGCGGCCGGACAATCCGACCCGGCGTGGGCTGGAGGCGGCGATCGGCGAGCTGGAGGGCGGGGACTGTCTCGCCTTCGCCAGCGGACAGGCCGCGATCACCGCCGTGCTGCTCTCGGTGCTCCGCCCCGGTGACACCGTGCTGCTTCCCGCCGACGGCTACTTCCCGGTCCGGGCGTTCGCCACCCAGACGCTGGAGGGCATCGGGGTACGGGTCGACTTCGTACCGACCGCCGGGCCGTACCCGGCGCTCGACGGCGTACGGCTGGTGCTGGTCGAGACGCCGGCCAATCCGGGCCTGGACGTCTGTGACGTGGCCGAGCTGGCGGCGCGGGCGCGGGCCGCCGGTGCGCTGCTCGCGGTCGACAACACCGCCGCGACACCGCTCGGGCAGCAGCCGCTCGACCTGGGGGCCGACCTGGTGGTCGCGTCCGGCACGAAGGCGTTGACCGGGCACTCCGATCTGCTTCTCGGCTACGTGGCCAGCCGGAACACCGAACTGCTGGCCACTGTCCGGGCCTGGCGGACCACCACCGGCTCGATCCCCGGTGCCTTCGACGCGTGGCTGGCACACCGCTCGCTGGCCACCCTGGACCTGCGGTTGGCCCGGCAGAGCGCCAACGCGGCGGCCGTGGCGGCGGCGATGCGGGACCGCCGCGACGTCTCCGGCGTACGGTGGCCGGGGCTTCCCGACGATCCGGCGTACCCGGTGGCCAGCCGGCAGCTCCGGCGGATGCCCGGGATCGTGTCGTTCGACCTCGGCGACGCCGGTCGGGTGGCCCGGTTCCTGGCCGCGAGCCGGCTGGTCTTCGCGGCGACCTCGTTCGGTGGCCTGCACACCAGCGCCGACCGGCGGGCCCAGTGGGGTGACGACGTCTCCGCCGGCTTCGTCCGGTTCTCCTGTGGGGTCGAGGACACCGCCGACCTGCTCGCCGACCTGCACGCGGCGCTCGACGCGGCCGGCGGCCGTTAGCGGACCCGTCCCGGCAGTGAGTACGGCGCGGTGCGGCGGGTACCCGGCGAACATGGCGCAATACACGAAGCCCGAGCTGAGGGAACAGCTCAAGGAAGAGATCAAGGCGGCCGACCGGGGCGGCCGGCCGGGACAGTGGTCGGCGCGCAAGTCACAGCTACTCACCCAGGAGTACCAGAAGCGCGGCGGCGGCTACGAGGGCCCGAGGGACGAGCGCCAGAAGTCGCTCAAGCACTGGGGCGACCAGAAGTGGCGGAACAGGCAGGGCACCACCCGGGCGCGGCACGACGGCGAAACCGACCGTTACCTCCCCGACAAGGCATGGAACAAGCTCTCCGCCGAGCAGCAGCGCGAGACCGACGCCAAGAAGCGCAGGGCGTCGAAGTCCGGCAAGCAGTACGTCGCGAACACTGGGCCGGCCAAACGGGCCCGTCGCGAGTCCACGTCCGTGCCGCTCACCGACATGCCGGTCGCCGAGGCGACCCGGAAGGTCCGCGACCTCAACGCCGGTCAACTCAAGGCGGCGCTGCGCGCGGAACGCGCCGGGAAGAGCCGCAAGACGCTCATCCAACGTCTGGAGGCGGCACTCGGCCGCCGCTGACCGGTCGCCGACTGGCGGTCACGCTCCTGAACAGGCGGACCCGGCCCGAGCGTGCCCATGGCCGGTGCCTCGTCGTTCTGACCGGCGGCCCGCAATCCGCCGGCCGTGGCAGGAACCGGTGCCGGGGGCGGGGACTCGGTTCGGTTGTGCGGACAAAACAGCGGGCGCTGCCCGTTCTCGTCGCGATCGGTCTGCTGGCCACCGCCGCGTGCACCGGCCCGGAGCCGGCCGGACCGGCGGTCCCGACCCCGACCGGTGCCGCCGGGCCAACCGCCACGATCACCCCCGGGCGTACGCCGACCGACCCGGCCCCGGCCGGAGCGAGCCTCATCTCCTGTGCACACGTCATCGACCACCTCGACGCGCCGCCGACGGACCGGGTAGTGGCGGTCGACGTCGTCGCCGTGCCGGTGCGGCTGCTGGAGGTCCATCCGGCCGGTCAGACCGGTCCGGCCCGACTCTTCGCCAAGACCGGCCTGGTGGTGCGGGCCGACTCGACCGTCGACCTGTCGGTGCCGCCAGCCTCGGCCGGCAGGACCGTGATCGGCTGGGGCAGTCCGGCAGAGCCCGCCCGCCAGGTGCGATTTCCCGGCTGCCCGGATCGGACCGGCTGGGTGGCGTTCGCCGGAGGCTTCTGGCTCCACGAGCCTGCCTGTGTCCCGTTGACGGTCCGATCCGGCGGGCGGACCGAGCAGGTCCGGATGTCGATCGGCGTCGACTGCCCGAAGTGACCGCCGAGGCGTGTGCTCGTCCCGGTACCGGCGGATGTGCCGATTCCGTGCGCCGACGGGGCGGCGTCCGGAAGTCGATCGACGAAGCGGCGGTTTCGGTGGCCGATCGGCGGGCCAGCGGGCGCCGGCCGGGGGCTGCGGGATAACCGCGGGTACGGCAGGGTAAGAGCAATTCCGGCTCGGGTCGACGTCGGAGGTGAGGAGGCAGCCCGATGGCGAATTCGGACATTCCGGTGGTCGTCGGACTGGACAACGGCGGTAACAGCAACAACGCGACCGTGCTCGACGCGACCGGACGTTTCCTGGTCGACGAGCTGGTCGAGACCCCGTGCCAGGTCCTGGACGGGCCGGAGGTGGCGATCGAGGCGTTGGCGTCGGCGATGGAACAGGTGCTCGCCCGCACCGGCACCCCGCGCGAACGGGTCCTGGCCGTCGGGCTGGACACCCCCGGGCCGTCGAGCGCCACCGGCGTCATCTCCTCGAAGGGCTCGACGAACTTCTCCCAGCCGGGCTGGCGCGGCTACGACATCCGGACCGCCCTCGAACGACGGCTCGACCTGCCGGTGATCTACAACAACGACGGCAACGCCGCAGCGCTCTACGCCCACCACGCCTACTTCGGCGACGAGGCGATGAACAGGTCGTCGGTCTCCGCCATCGTCGGCACCGGACTCGGCGGCGGCGTGATCGAGCGTGGGCAGGCGGTGACCGGGGCCGCCGGAATGGCCGGCGAGCTGGGCCACGTGCACATCCCGATGTACGGACTGCTCGCCGAGGGACAGCCGGTGCCGCTCTGCAACTGCGGGTTCGTCGCGGACGTGGAGAGCGTCGCCTCGCTCACCGGGATCCGGCGCAATCTGCTGCCGTACTGGTTGACCCGGTTCGTCGGCCATCCGCTGGGCGAGTTGGACCCGGTCCGGGCCGCCAAGCAGGTCCGGACGTACGGGGTGGACGGCGATCCGATGGCAATCAAGATCTTCGAGCAGCAGGCGATGGCGTTGGGCCGGCTCTTCACCATCGTGGCGAACTTCGCCGACCCGGACGCGTACTTCGTCGGCGGCGGGGTGGTGGAGGCCGCACCCGAGTTCCGGACCTGGTTCCTGGACACGGTCCGCGAGCACACCTCGCTGCGGACCGAGCAGATGGCCCAGGCACGCTTCGCCCTGGTCCCCGACCTCGACATGGCGGGCGCCCGGGGTGCCGCCATCGCCGCGCTGAAGTCTCTCGACGGCCGGGTCACCCTGTCCACCGGATAGCCGCAGCCGGTCGGGTAGGGCCAGCCTCACCCTGAACCGCTCAGGGGTACGGAACCGGGGGATCGGTCCGGGATCATGCCGGATCTGCTGCCCCGGCACCACGACCACGCTGGTCACATGATGTCCGGAACCCTTACCCAGCCGTGGACCGCCCGCCCACTCGCTCTGGTGGCGGCCGTCGGCATGACCCTGACGGCGATCCTGGGTGTCGCCGCGCATCTCGCCCCCGACCCGGGGATGAGTCCACTGTCCCTGACCATCAGCGACTACGCGGTGTCGAACAACGGCTGGCCGATGAACGTCGCGATCCTCCTCCTCGGCATCACCTCGCTGGCCGTACCGCTGGCGTTGCGGGCCGTCCGGATCAGAATCGGTGCCCTCGCGGAGGCGCTGCTCCTGGTCTGGTGCCTGGGACTGATCGTCGCGGCGATCGTGCCGACCGACCCGATCGGGGTGGTCGAGCTGAGTACCCGGGGATACGTGCACCGGTACGTCTCGGTGGCCGCCTTCGTCGCGCTGCCGATCGCGACGCTGCTGGCGATCCGGCGCCTCACCGCGGACGTACGCTGGCGCGGCGCCGTACGGCGACTCCGGGCGCTGGCGGTGACGAGCGTGTTCGCGCTGCTCGGGCTCTACTACGTCGCCTTCCCCGGCGGCCGGGTGATGATGGGTCTGGTCGAGCGGATCCTGGTGGTGGTCGAGCTGGCGCTGCTCGCCGTCCTGGTGGGACAGATACTCCGGGTCGGCAACGGGACCCGACGACCGGGTCGGGGCACCACCGTCGCGGACCCGTCGGACCCGTCGGACCCGTCGGACCCGTCGGACGCGGCCGACCCGTCGGACGCGGCCGACCCGACGGATGCGGCGGGTGCGGTTTCGTGGTCGCACTCAGACCCGCTGGGTGGCCAGCCTTTGGAGCAGTTCGCGGTAGTCGGTCTTCATCGGAAGCTCCCGGTCCACCCTGACGCGCCGACGGGTGCTGGTCACCTCGGTACCCCGCACCGGGTCGCGGCCGGCGTGCTGGTGGGTCTCCCACCAGAGTCCGACGCCGCGGCGCTGCCAGGCAGGTAGCTCGGCGAAGTTGATGCCGTACCGGAAGAGCAGTTCGTTCTTGTCGGAGGTGCTGGCGCCGGTCAGCGCCCGGCTGGCCTCCTCGGCGGAGCTGCCGTTTCGGCGCAGCGTCCAGTAACACCAGCCGTTGAGTGCGCAGCGGGTGGCGTCGGACTGCCGCCAGGAGAAGTAGTCGGCGACGTCGGTGACGTCCACCCCGAGCCAGATCCGGGCGTCGAAGTGGGCCGGTTCACCGGCCGCCCGGGTGAACGCGGCGCTGGCGATACCGGCCGAGATCGACACCAGTTTCTCCACGCTCCGGCCGAAGAGGGTGAAGTCCGGCGGCAGCAGCACGGAGATCTCGTCGCTCTCGGTGTACGCGTAGCGCCCGGCCAGCTCGGTCAGCAGCGTCTGCGCGGTGCCGACCATCAGCTCGCCGAAGCGCGGGTCGAACGGCTTCTCGAAGTGCTCCTCGGTGAACCGGGAAAACGAGCGACCGTCCAGCCGGATCACCGCCCAGGCGCCGGGTAGTACCCGCAGCGAGTGGAAGTACTCCCGGGCCCGCTGGCGGGACTCGAACTCGTCGGTGTCCATCCGCCGCTCACCTCCCCGGATGCGTCGGGTAGCGGGCCTGGAAATCGAGTCGGGCATCGGCATCCCCGGCGATCCGGCCGAGGACGTCGTCGAGGCCCATGAACGCCGCCCAGGGCTGTTCGTCCCCGGCTCCGGCGAGCCGACCGACGACCAGCGTTTCGAGGTCGGGTTCCCGCCGGCCCTTCCAGACCTTGTCGGCCAGGCTGACCAGCAGTTCCTCGATCGTGACGTCGGGGTGGTCCCATCGGGCGTGGGTGGCCGCGAACCGGGCCAGTTCGGCGGGTACGCCCTGCGTGAGCAGGAGCTGCCGGCCGGCGGGTTCGTGCCGTGAACCCGGTCCGGAGAGTTCCTCGGGATGAAGACACTTCCCGATGTCGTGGGTGGCCGCCCCGAACAGCACCGCCTCGTGGTCGACCACGAGGCGCGGATACCGCCTCCGCAGCCAGTCGAGAAGTTGGGCGGCGACGTCGTGAACGGCTCGGAGATGCGCGGCGAGCCGGGGCGGGGCGTCCGCCGCGACCAGCAGCTCGACGGCTCGCGGCGGCAGCGGGCGCAGGGCCGGCGTCGTCGGGTCGGAGAGCGCACGGTGCAGGGCGGTGGCGATCACGGTGTCGAAGGCTAACCGAGCGGTGCCCTCCGGGCACCTAGCTTTCGGGCGCCTCGTCCCCGGGCGGCGGAGTGTTAGGAAGGGCCCCCGCTACAACGGAAAGCGATAAGAAGGGGCCCTTCCTTACAAAATCCGCCACGCCCCCTGCCCGCCGGCCCGGACCGGCGGTACAGGGGGCGTGGGGCACCGGAGCTGGGCGGGCCGAGCGTCGCCGGGGGGACGCAGCT
>NZ_JADPUN010000340.1 GCF_015690345.1 Plantactinospora alkalitolerans
AGAGACAGGGTAGTAGGCGATCGGCGACGGCGGTGCGCCCAGGTGCACCACGAATCCCAGGTCGGGCTTGTCGAATCCCATGCCCAGCGCCGACGTCGCCACCAGGGCCTTCAGCTTGTTGTCGAGCAGGTCCTGCTCGGCCGCACGGCGGTCGGCGTCGTCGGCCTGACCGGTGTACGACGCGACCGGGTAGCCGCGGGCCCGCAGGAACTCGGCGGTCTCGGCGGCCGCGGCGACGGTCAGGGTGTAGATGATCCCGGACCCGGGAAGCCGATCGAGGTGGTCGGCGAGCCAGCCGAGCCGGTACACCGGACTCGGCAGGTCGAGTACGGCCAGCCGCAGCGACTCCCGGTCCAGCGGCCCACGCAGCACCAACGCGTCGCCGAGCTGCTCCGCCACGTCATCTGTGACCCGACTGTTGGCGGTGGCGGTCGTGGCCAGCACCGGCGTACCGGCCGGCAGCCCCGCCAGGAAGGTACGCAGCCGGCGGTAGTCGGGACGGAAGTCGTGTCCCCAGTCGGAGACGCAGTGCGCCTCGTCCACCACCAGCAGCCCGGTGGTGGCCGCCAGCCTGGGCAGCACCCCGTCCCGGAAGTCGGGGTTGTTGAGCCGCTCCGGACTGATCAGCAGTACGTCGACCGCCCCGCTCTCGATCTCCGCGGCGATCTCGTCCCACTCGTCCGAGTTCGCGGAGTTGATGGTGCGGGCCCGGATGCCGGCCCGCGCGGCCGCCTCGACCTGGTTGCGCATCAGCGCGAGCAGCGGCGAGACGATCACCGTCGGGCCGGCCGCCGCAGCCTGCCCGGCGCCCGCCACCTGCCCGGCGCCCGCAACCTGCCCGGCGGAGCCGCCCGGAGTCTGGCGCAGCAGCGCGGTCGCGACGAAGTAGACCGCCGACTTCCCCCACCCCGTGCGCTGCACGCAGAGCACCCGACGCTGGTCGACCACCAGCGCCTCGATGGCCCGCCACTGGTCGTCCCGGAGCCGGGCATGCTCGCCGGCCAGCCGGCGCAGCACCGCCTCCGCCCGCTCCCGCACCAGTTCCCGATCCCCGTCCGCCATCCGGTCCCCGCCTCCACCCACGCCTACGCCCACACCTCGATCGTGCTCCATCGCCGGGCCGGGCCCGCCGTCGGCCCGTCACCCACCCCCGGCATTTCTACCAGCGACCACCGACCTGCCTCGCGGGCTCGCCCTTGTCCGCCCCCACGACACTGTGGTCATCTTGTGCCACGCACAGCGACCGACGGAGGTGCGCGTGAGGGGACTGACGGCGCAGAACCAGCCGACGTCGGGTCGGGAACGGCTGCCGTCCGGCGGATCGGAATTCCTCGGACTGCTGGCCCGGCTGCTGCGTCGACCCCGGCGGGGAGACCGCCGGCTGCCGCTGATCTGGCTGGTCCGGGCGGATCGCGCCCCGGATCTGATCGCCCTGCTACGCCGGGTGCTGGGACGCGGCCAGCGACGCCGGATCCCGCACGCGGCGCTCGACCTGGCGGCCCGGCCCGGCGTGGACATCGGCACGCTGCTGCGGGACGTGCACCGGCAACTCTCGGTGGAGGCGTTCGGCGGTGAACGCCTGCGGTTCCGGCACTACCCGCTCGCCGACTGGCTGCTGCACCACAGCCTCGCGGACCCGGCCGACACGGCCGAGCCCGGCGAGGCGGGCGAGGACCGACGGCCGACCCTGGCCCGACAGCTCCGGGACCGGCGCGGGCCACGACCGGCCGGCGACCCCGCCGGTGGCGGCAACGGCGACCCCGACCTGGTCTCCAGCGCGTACCAGTTCGTGTTCTGGCTGGTCCGCCGGGCAATTCCCAGTGTCGTCTTCCGGGTCGCGATCTCCGGTCGGGTGCCGCTGCTCGGGCCCCACTACCGGTGGTTCATGCGCCAGCAGTACCTCGCGCCCCGGCAGTCGGTGACCTTCCTCGGCTTCGCCGAGCGGCTCACCGCCGGCTGGCGGGACGGCGAGCAACCGGACCAGGTGAACAAGCTGCTGGTGCACGCGTTCCTGGAGGACCTTCGGCAGGCGTACCGCCGCCGGATCTGGCGACCCACGAGCTGGCGCCGGACGGCGTACCCGGTGCTGCTGCTGGACAACGTGACGCCGGCCGGGCCGGGCCACACCCTCGTCCGGCTGGTCAACGACGTCCGCAACGAAACGGGGCGCAACGATCCGCTGCTGGTGGTCGCGTCCGGCACCGGACCGCCGCCGGAACTGCCCGAGCCGTACCCGCTGGTCGACGCCGAGGAGGCGTACGACGAGTGGGTCGACGTGCTGCCGGAGACGCGGCGGCTGCGCCGACCCGCCGCGTGGCTGATCGCGCTGCTGCTGGGCGACCCGAACGCCGGTTCGGAGCCGAGGGGCGGGCTGCTCAACTTCACCCCGCCGAACCCGCCCTGGTGGACCCGCCGCTTCCTGCCCGCCGCGCTGTGCCTGCTGCTGCTCGTCGCGGCCGGGGCGTGGGTGACCGCCCGGTGGGACCCGAGCTGCCATCCCCGGCCGTTCGACGGTGCGGTCTCGGTCGAACTGATCGGCGGCGAGTGCGTCGGCTACAGCGACACCGCCGGCCACGTCTTCAACCGCGACCCGGGCCAGCACCGGCTCCGCGACGTCCAGCGGCGGATCTTCGAGCAGAACGCCGCCGCCGAGCAGGTCTGGCAGCGCAGCGCCCAGCGCCGGCCCCTGGTCACCCTCGTCTACCTCGGCACCCTCACCGGCAACCGGACCCGGGCCGACGAGGAGTCGTACGTCTCCGAACGGGAGGAGTTGGAGGGCATGGCGACCGCGCAGTACGCGCTGCTGCGGGAGTCGGCCGGAGCGGACGGCGCCGCGCTGCTCCGGGTCGTCGTCGCCAACGGCGGCCGTCAGATGCGGTACGCCGGACGCGCGGTGGCGATGCTCGAGGAACTGGTCCGGGACGACCCGACCGTGCTCGGGGTCGTCGGCCTGGTGGACAGCCGCACCACGACCGCGCACGCGCTCCGCGAACTCAACCGGATCGGGCTGCCGACACTCGCACCGACGCTCTCCGCGGACGGGATGCACCAGAACTCCAAGCTGTACCTACAGATCTCCGCCCCGAACCAGGACCAGGTCGCGTTGATCGACGAGTACGCCCGCCAGGTCCTGCGGGTCGACGACGCGCACGTCTACTACACCACCGGGGAGGACAGCTCCCTGGACGAGGACCTGTACGTCGGCACGCTGGTCAGCGGGCTGCGGCAGCGTTTCGGCGCCCGGCTCACCCGGGTCGAGGAGTGGCGGATCGGCCAGCGGCTGACCCAGGAGTGCGGCTACTCCGGCCTGCTGGTCTTCGCCGGCCGCTGGTCCGAGTTCGACGGGTTCCTCCGGGGGCTCAAGGAGTGCGGGCCCAATCCCCCGGGCAACCTGGTCGGCGACGACTCGGTCAACCGGTACATGGCCAATCCGGGGCTCCGGGCGAGCGCACCCGGCAACCTCCCGGTGACGTACGTGTCGAAGGCCGCCCTGGCCACCTGTGCCGCCCTGCGTACCGCCCGCGACCGACGCGACGACGTACGCGGCAGCTTCCTCTCCTGGATTCAGGCCGCCGACCTGCTCAACCCGCCTCGGTGCCGGGGCGACGAGGGCGGCGTTCCGGTCGGCGAGCGGGTGAGCCTCGCCTACGACGCCGCCACGATGGTGGTACGCGCGGTCGAGAGTCTCGCCGCCCGGCTGCGGCACGCCAGTCCACGGGAGACCTGGAATCCCCGGGCGGTCAATCCCGTCGGCGTACACACCGAGGTGCTGCGGCAGAACGCGGAGAAGGGCTATCCCGGGGTCAGCGGACTGATCCGGTTCGCACCCGACTCGGGCGAGCCGGTGGCCAAGCGGATCTCGCTGGTCCGGGTGGCCCAGGTGACCGACGTCGGCACCGAGCCGGTCGAGGTCTTCGGATGCGGTACGGCCGCCGACGGGGCCGACCGGCGCTGCCGGCCGGCGTGACCTGCCGAGGGATCCGTCAGCCGGGGCCGGCCCGTCCGGTCGGAAAGGCCGGCGGGGTCGACTGCCCGAACGGCGGGGTCGACTGCCCGAACGGCGGCCCGGAACCGGACGGCGGCAGGAAGAGCAGGATGTCCCGGAGGAAGTCCGCCACGTCCATCGGCAGCAGGCACCGGGCGACCAGTTCCTCCAGCGAGGCGTACGGTCCGCGCAGCCAGCGATCCAGCACGATCTGTCGGCCCTGCTCGGCGGGAAGTCCGGGCAACCCGACGATCACCTGCTCGCCGACCGAGTTGATGTCGACCAGTCCACCGTCGTCGAAGCCGTTCGGCAGATCCGGTCGCCCGATCCGGAGATCCGCCCGCGCGGTCGGATAGTGGTAGAGCAGGTACCTGGCCTGCTCCCGCCGTACCCGTTGGTCGGCGCCGACCCGCTCGGCGGGCGCGACCAGTCGACCGCCGAACATGGCCAGCACGGCCCGGTTGATCAGGATCACGTGCACGGCGCCACCCAGCCAGCCCAGCAGCAATCCGGCGAAGATCCCGGCGGTCTCGGCGTCGGTCGGCAACGCCTCGGGATCCGGGTCCATGCTGCCCAGCGCGACGCAGAAGACGACCGCCACCGCCAGATAGCCGACGCCGGACGCCCCGAGCAGCCAACTGCGGCGCCGTACCGCGTAGCTGAACATGACCAGCCAGGTGAAACTGCCCAGGCTGAGGACGACGCTCAACACCGCGAGCACGGTGCCGAGGTGGCTCACCCACAGTGGCCAGGCGCGGCGCTGCCCGTGGGCGGTGGTGAGGGGCGGAAGCGGGAACGGCGGACCGCTGCCGAGGGGCGGAACGCCGCCCGACATCGGCACCGGCACCGGCACGACGGCCTCGGGCCCCGGCACCGGCACCGGCACGACGACCTCGGGCCCCGGCACCGGCACCGGCACCGGCACGACGGCCTCGGGCCCCGGCACCGGCACCGGCACGCCGACCTCGGGTTCCGGCACACCCGGTGCCGGCACGACGGCCTCAGGATTCGACACGCCCGGCACCGGCACGACGGCTTCGGGTTCCGGCCCGGGCTGCGCCGGCACGACGACCTCCGGTTCCGGACCGGACCGCGCCGGAAGTGTCAGCGTCGGATCGGACCGCAGGATCCGGCGGTGCAGTTCCTGGAGCTGCTCACCGGGCTCCAGGCCATGCTCGTCGCGCAGCAGTGACCGGATCTCCCGGAACGAGGTGAGGGCCTCCGCCTGCCGTCCGGCCCGGTAGAGCGCAAGCATCAGCAGATAACGCAGCCGCTCCCGGACCGGGAACCGCGCCACCAACCGGCCCAGTTCCCCGACCAACTCCTGGTGGCGCCCGAGTTCCAACTCCAACTCGGCCCAGGTCTCCAGCGCTGCGGTCCGCATGTCGACGAGCCGGTGCCGGGCCGAGTCGAAGAACGATCCCACCAGCCCTTCCAACGGATCGCCCCGCCAGAGGTCGAGTGCGGCCCGTAGTTCGTCCACCGCCTCGGCCGACCGTCCCTCCGCCCGGGCCACCTGGGCCCGCCGGGTCCGCTGTTCGAAGCGCAGCAGGTCGAGTTCGTCGGTACCGACCCGCAGCAGGTAACCGGCGTCCGTCAGGCTCAGCACCTGACCGGGCGTCCGCGGAGACCGATCCGGTTCCAGGACCCGGCGCAGTCCGGCCACGTACTTCTGCACCACGTTCGGCCCGTTCGCGGGTGGATCCTCGGCCCATACGGCGTCGACGATCCGCGTCGTCGGCACCGGACGTCCCGCGTGCAGCAACAGGACCGTCAGTACCGCCCGCTGTTTGCCGGGCCCGAGATCCAACTCCTGGCTGTCCTGCCAGGCCCGCTGCGGTCCGAGAATTTCGAAACGCACCGTCCCCACCATGCGCTCCTCACCCCCGGACATCCCTTCGGACCAGCGCACGGCAGTCCGACGGCAGCATAACGGCAGTCGGCCATGAGCGGGCCGCAGCGGACTGTCAGCGAAGCCGCAGTAGCGCTGTGCAGCATTGCCGGCGGCAACAGCGAACACCCTGGAAGGGACAGCGATGAGAAGAGATACCGGCACGGCGCGGTGGGCCCGGCGGATGACCGGCCCGATGGCCGCACTGCTCGGCGCGACCGTCATGCTGGGCGGCTGCGGCGCGGTGAAGGAGGGAGTGGCCGAGGTCACGGCCAAGCAGACGCTGCTGGGGTCCGTGCCGGACGGGTCGGAGGGGCCGTTCCGGTTCACCGGCAAGGACGTCACGACCGACGTCTCCGGCTCGGTGGATCCGGCGGCGAAAGCGCTGGACCTGAAGACGTCGATCAAAGATCCGGAGCACGGCTTCAGCACGCACATCACGTTCCGGGTCATCGGCGACGAGGCCTGGACGAAGATCTCCTTCACCGAGACGAAGGGCCTCACCGGGCTGCCGAAGCTGCCGAAGAAATGGTTGAAGCTCGACCCTTCGAAGTTCACCGACGCCGACGGCATGCCGAAGTACGACGGCGCCGACCAGGGCAACGCGGGTCCGCTGATCGAGGCGGCCACCACCGTCAACGACGACGGGGCGGGTAAGTACTCCGGCACCATCGACCTCACCTCCGGCGAGGCGGCGAAGGTGCTCGAGGCGGACCAGATGACCGCACTCGGGGACGCGGCGAAGCAGGTCCCGTTCACCGCCGTCGTCGGCGCCGACAAGAACCTGGCGTCGCTCACCCTCGCCGTACCGGCGGCCGGGTCCGCCAAGGCGTTCAGCTACATCGTGAAGTACCAGGACTACGGCAGCGCACCGAAGGTGACCGCACCCACGGCGGCGCAGGCACAGAACGCGCCGGCAGTGGCGTACGAGTTGCTCAACGGCTGATCCTCGCGGATCGACCGGGCCGGGTGGGGCCACACGGGGGCGCCCTCACCCGGCCCGACGCCGTCTCCGGCCCCTCGGCTCAGCGGCCGAACACCGACCCGCCGTTGACCCCGAGCACCTGCCCGGTGACGTACCCGGCCGCCGGGCTGGCCGGATATCTGATCGCCGCCGCGATCTCGGCGGGTTCGCCGGCCCGGCCCGCCAGGGTCGCGTCGACTTCGCCGCCGAGTACGGGCCACCGCCACCCCGCTGCGCGGCGATCGAACTCAACAGGATCACCCGCCCACCCGGGCGCCGCAGTGCCGACCGCTACCCGCCGGCCCGGCCCTGCGGCTGTGCGGCCCCGCCGTCCTCGGGTTCGGATTCCGGCTTGTAGATCGTCTCGGCGATCTCCGACATCCACGGTTCGGGCACCACCGCGTCCGGCCCGATGACGCGGATCGACGACAGCACCGTGAGCAGCATCCCGGTGGCCAGGAATTCGCGGGTCTCCTCGGCGGTCGCGCCGGTCAGCTCCCGAACCAACTGGTAGATCCGGCCGTAGCAGACGCGTACGGCGGAGCCGATCGTCGGCTCGGAGCTGGCCGCGTACCCGTGCAGCAGCACGGCGAGCAGGTCACGCTCGGCCAGCAGTTCGTCGTAGGCGGTGCCCAGGCTCGCCAGGTCCGCCTGCCGTTCTGCCGCGCGCCGGAACACCTGCTCGATGCGGCCGGCGGCGTGCTCGACCGTGGCGATGAACAGCCGTTGCTTCGAGCCGAACAGCCGGATCACGTACGGCTGCGAGACGCCGGCCAGCCGGGCCACGTCGTCGGTGCTGGTGCCGGCGTAGCCGGCGGTGGCGAACGCCCTGACCGCGGCGGCCACCAGTTGTTCGCCGCGCTCGCTGGCGGTCAGCCGGGTCCTGGTCATCGGCGCTCCTTCGGTCGGACGTTGACATGTTATCAGTCGATAGCTAGGTTGAGGGAGCGCTAGTTATCAGTCGATAACAACAAGGAGTCTCCCCGTGTCCAGTGCAGCCGTCGCCGAGAATGCCGCCCCGCCCACTCCCGACCCACCCGGCCGACCCGACGGATCCGTTCGATCCGACGGACCCGACCGACCCGGTCGGCCCCTGGCCGCCGTGCTCGTCGCCGTCGGCGTACCGATGTTCATGGTCACCCTGGACAACCTCGTGGTGACCACGGCACTGCCGGTGATCAGGACAGAACTCGGCGCGTCCCTGACCGACCTGCAATGGTTCGTCAACGCCTACACGCTGCCGTTTGCCGCGCTGCTGCTCACCGCCGCCGCGCTCGGCGACCGGATCGGCCGCCGCCGGCTCTTCCTCGCCGGCATCGGGCTGTTCACGCTGGCCTCCGCCGCCTGCGCACTCGCCACCGAACCGTGGATGCTCACCGCCGCCCGGGCGGTCCAGGGAGCCGCCGGAGCGGCCGTGATGCCGCTGTCGCTCACCCTGCTCGCCGCCGCCGTCCCCGAGCGGCTCCGCAACGCCGCCATCGGAATCTGGGGCGGAATCAGCGGCCTCGGCGTCGCGGTCGGGCCACTGGTCGGCGGGGCGGTGGTCGAGGGCCTGGACTGGACCTGGATCTTCTGGCTGAACGCACCCGTCGGACTGATCGCCATCGGGTTGGCCGCGTTCACCCTGCGCGAGTCACGTGGCCCGTCGTCCCGGCTCGACCCGGCCGGCCTGGCCCTCTCCACGGCCGGCGTGCTGGCCCTGGTCTGGGGTGTCGTGCACGGCGAGGAGCACGGCTGGACCTCGACCCGGGTACTGGCGGCACTGGCCGGCGGCACCGCACTGATCTGCGCCTTCCTCTGGTGGGAGCGGCGCGCTCCGGCCCCGATGCTGCCGCTGCGGCTGTTCCGTTCCCGCACCTTCAGCCTCGTCAACGCGGTGGCGTTCACGTTCTCCGTCGGCGTCTTCGGCTCGGTGTTCCTGCTCGCCCAGTTCTTCCAGGTGGCGCAGGGCCTGAGTCCGCTGGAGGCCGGCGTACGCACGATGCCGTGGACGATGGCGCCGATGGTGGTCGCCCCACTGGCCGGACTCCTGGTGGGCAGGCTCGGCGTCCGCAACCTGATCGTCGCCGGCCAGGGCGTCCTTGCCGTCGCACTCGGCTGGCTCGCCCTGGTCAGTACGGCCGACGTCGCCTACGGTGTGCTCGCCGTACCGCTGGCGCTGGCCGGCATCGGGATGGGACTGACCTTCGCCCCGATCAGCACCGCGACCATGGCCAGCGTGCCGGCACCCGCCCGGGGCGTCGCCTCCGGCACCAACAACTCGATCCGGGAACTCGGCGTGGCCGTCGGAGTCGCCGTACTCGCCTCGGTCTTCGCCGCCAACGGCGGGTACGGCACCCGCGTGTCCTTCGTGGACGGCCTGATGCCGGCGGTCGCGGTGGGCGCGGCCGTGGTCGCCGTCGGCGCCGTACTCGCCCTCTGGCTCCCGCGCGACACCACCACTCCCAACCCCGTCACCTGACCGCACTGCCCAAGCCCACCCCTCCGGATGATCAGGGAGCGTCCGGCCGGACGCTCCCTGATCATCCGGAGGGGTGGGCTTGGGCAGTGCGGTCAGGTGACGGGGTTGGGAG
>NZ_JADPUN010000128.1 GCF_015690345.1 Plantactinospora alkalitolerans
GGACAACCTCGGCACGAAGTACCCGAAGATCTCCGAATCCCTGTGGACCGCGGTGCCGACTGCACCGCGGTCCACAGGGATTCGGAGATCTTCGGGTACTTCGTGCCGAGGTTGTCCCCGGTACGGCCCTTGGCCGCCCGGACCGCCTCCACCCAGACCTTGAGCTTGGGGTCCGCGGCCGCCTGCCGATCCTGGACGGCGGCGACGGGTGCGACGTAGGAGAGCGTGGTGTCGGTGGTGAGGAGGTTGTCGGGGCTGGTCAGGCAGGCGACGAGTTTCTGCGATGTCTCGTACCGGCCGGTGTTCTTCTGCACTGGAATGGAGACGAACTCACCGCCGGTGGGTGCCGGCGCCGCACCGCCCGCGCTGGCCGGGATCGCGATGGTGCCGTACGAGAAGCCGAGTTTCTCCGCGTTGGCCAGCTGCCAGGTGCCGTTCTCGGCGAACGCGTAGTTCCCGGTGGCGAACTCCTGCCAGCTCGTGGTCTGGGTGTTGTTGATGACGGAGTTCGGGGCGTGGCCCTGCCTCAGCCAATCCGTCCAGAGCGTCAGCGCGGACACCGCCTGCGGCGAGTCCAGGCTGGTCAGTTGGGCGCCCGATCCCCAGAACCAGGGCAGGAACTGGAAGCTGCCCTCCTCGGTGCCGATCGCGGAGAAGGTGATGCCCTTCTTCCCCTTGGCCTTGACCTTGGTCAGTGCCGCGGTCAGTGTCGTCCAGTCCTTGATCGTGGTCGGATCGACGCCGGCGGCGGTCAGCAGATCCTTGTTGTAGTAGAGGGCGAGAGTGTTCGCCCCGATCGGCACCCCGTACGTCTTGCCCTCGCTCTGGCCGGCGCCGAGCAGGTTCGGCTCCATGGCCGAGACGTCCAGCTTGTTGTCGTCGGTGGTGGTGAGCGCGCCGGCCTCGGCCAGTGTCGAGATGACCGGGTTGTCCACGATCAGCACGTCCGGCGAGTTTCCCTGCTGAGCGGCGAGCAGCGCCTTGTTGGTCAGGTCGGTGGTGTCGTGGCCGGTCCGCTCGACCGTCACCCCCGCGGAGGTGCCGCACTTCCTGAGCAGCGCGACCCATTCGGAGTCGTCGGCGAACTGCGGGTACGGATCCCAGATGACGTACGCGCCACCGTCGGTGGGCTCGTCGGCGGACGACGAGCAGGCACTGCCCAGCGCTGCGGCCAGCGCTATCACGGCGACGGCGGCCACGCGCCGCCGACGACTGAGTCCTGTCATGTGTTGCCTCACTTCAAGTCGATCGTCAGGTGACCAGGTGGGATGTGCGGGTTGACCGTCACGGGCCGGACCGCAGCCCGACCATGAGGCGAATCGGTTCGAGGAATCGGTTCGCACGAAGATAGGTCCGCCCCTGCCCAGTGGTCAAGAGATGGCGGCTGCACGGGAAGACTTGTCGGGAAACACCGTGTTCATCCCATCGTCACTTCATTGACATCGTTCAGATCCCGGTCCTACGATCCGTGCGAATCGATTCGCAAGTACAGCCCTCCGGGGCGCGTCCCCCACGCCCCAGCAAGGAGCCGCCCGTGAAAACCCCGTCCTGCGGCAGGTCAGGACGGGCCCAGGTATTCGTCGCCCGACTCGCGGTCGGCCTGCTCGCCGCCGGCGGCGTCATCGTCGCCGCGTCTCCGGCCCAGGCCGCCGACGAGTCGATCACCGTCAACTTCGCCACGAACAGCGGTACGCCCACCTACCGCGCGTCCGGCTGGATCTACGGCACGACCGAGAACTCAGCTGGCACTCGCTGCCGCGCGACCCGGTCGCGAACGTCGCCGCCGCCAACGCCATCCTCGACCCGCGCGGCATCGCCCATCCGCGTCCCTACCAGACCTGCCGTACACCAACCAGACCGACACCTACACCGTCGCCCTGCTGCCACCGTCGGACGGCGGCTTCCAGTCGGTGGCGGTGGCCCAGCACTCCCAGCAGTGCCCGAACAACGCCGGCCCGAGCAGCGCGGACGGCAACGTCCAGCAGCAGAACTACTGCGACGGCGGTGACCAGCAGCTCTGGAACTTCGTCCCGGTCGCCGGCGTGGCCGACAGGTACACCGTGGTCAACCAGCAGAGCGGCAGGTGCCTCGACGTCAGCGGGGTGTCCAGCGCCGACGGCGCGGCCGTGCACCAGTGGACCTGCCTGAACGGCCTCACCAGCAGTTCACCCTGCGCAGGGTGACCTACTCGGGCAACGATTCACACGACTGTCAGCTCGTCGCCCGGCACAGCGGCAAGTGCGTCGATGTCAACACGGTCTCCACGGCGGCCGGCGCGCTGGTCCACCAGTGGACCTGCAAGGCGGTCACCCGGGCAGCCCGTTGAACCAGACGTGGCGGGTCCTGGGGCGGTAGACGTCCCCGGGGGTGTGATTCGCTGGCCGTCCGCCCAGCGGCCAGCGCATCACCGGACAGTCATTTATTGACATGAATTCAACAAAGGTCATACGATTCGCTGCGAATCGATTCGCCACCGCCACCACCACCCCCGTGGCGCGTCGACGAGCCCCGCGCCTCCACAACTCCGAGGAGCCACCTCGTGCGAACCCCGTCCCCCATCGCGCCAGGAAAAGCCCCCGATCCCATCCCGAGACGCCATCGCGCCCGACGTCTGACCGCCCTGGCGGCCGCTCTGGTCGGCGTTGTCGTCGGCATCGGCGCCACCGCCGGTGCCCCGTCGCCGACCGCCGAGGCAGCCGCGTTGGCGGCCGCCATCGAACCGGGACAGAGCACCAGGATCATCGGTACGCCGTCCGGCCGCTGCATCGAGGTGCCCAACTCCAGCACCACCAACGGCACCCAGACGCAGCTCTGGGACTGCAACGGCACTGCCGGCCAGACCTGGACGTGGACGTCGACCAAGCAACTCCAGGTGTACGGCAACAAGTGCCTGGACGCCTCCGGCCGAGGCACCACCAACGGCACCCAGGCGATCATCTGGGACTGCAACGGCCAGAACAACCAGCAGTGGAACGTCAACAGCAACGGCACCATCACCGGTGTGCAGTCCGGGCTCTGCCTGGACGCCAACGGCGCCGCCACCGCGAACGGCACCAAGCTCATCCTCTGGGCCTGCAACGGCGGCGCCAACCAACAGTGGGCCTCGCCGACCACCACCCCGCCGCCGACCAACCCACCGACCAACCCACCGACCAACCCGCCGAGCGGCGCGCGCCCGTGCGACATCTACGCCTCCGGCGGCACCCCCTGCATCGCGGCGCACAGCACCACGCGGGCGCTCTACGAGGCGTACGCCGGCAACCTCTACCAGGTCCGGCGCTCGTCGGACAACACGACCCGCAACATCGGGCTCACGGGTACGGGCGGCACCGCCAACGCGGCGACGCAGGACTCGTTCTGCACCGGCACGACCTGCGTGATCACCGTCGTCTTCGACCAGTCCGGGCGCGGGAACGACCTCTGGTACCAGGGGTCCAGCGTGGTTCCGGGGTCACCGCAGAGCAGGCCGGCGACCGCGACGACGGAGTCCCTGACGGTGGGCGGCGCCAAGGCGTACTCGCTCTACATCAACCCCGGTAACAGCTACTGGCGGGACGGGCACCTGACCGGCGTGCCCACCGGTGCCGCTCCCGAGGGCATGTACATGGTCACCAGCGGCACCCACGTCAACAGCGGCTGCTGCTTCGACTACGGCAACAGCGAGACGACGAGGAAGGCCGACGCCGCCGGAGCGATGGACGCGATCAACTTCGGCACACAGTGTTGGTTCGGCGGCTGCTCCGGCACCGGACCGTGGGTGCAGGCAGATCTGGAGTGGGGCCTCTTCCCCGGCGGCAGCCAGACCTGGAACCCGAACCAGCGCGCGTTCACCAGCAAGTTCGTCACCGCGACGCTCAAGAACAACGGCACGTCGCGCTTCGCCATCAAGGGCAGCAACGCCCAGTCCGGCAGCCTCTACACGCTGTGGGACGGCTCGCTTCCGCCGGGATACAGCCCGATGAAGAAGCAGGGCGCGATCATCCTGGGCAGTGGTGGTGACTGCTGCAAGCCCGACGGTGGTGCCAACCTGAGCGCCGGCACCTTCTACGAGGGCGCCATGGTCGCCGGCTATCCGTCAGACGCGACCGAGAACGCCGTACAGGCCAACGTGGTGGGCGCCGGTTACCGCTGATCCCGGCAACCGCGACCGAACAACCCGTGCGCCGGCCACCACCGGATGGTGGCCGGCGCACGCTCCTGCGCGACCACGGTGCCGGGACCTGGCACCGTGGTCATGCCGTGCCCGGGGCCGAACCTTCCCGACAGCCTCGTAGGCTGGGGTCTTCCGTGTGGGTGACAGGAGGCTGGGGTGGCCGAGACAACGCTGACCGGGTCGACGGTGGCCGAGGTGCTGGCCGAGCTGGCCGCGATGGAGGACCCGAAGGCACGCGAGGTGAACCGGAGACACGGTGACGATCACGGTGTGAACCTCAGCTCGCTGCGCGCGCTCGCGAAGCGGCTGAAAACGCAGCAGGAACTCGCACGCCAGCTCTGGGAAACGGCCGACAGCTCGGCAAGACTGCTGGCGATCCTGATCTGCCGCCCGAAGGCGTTCGCGTCCGAAGAGTTGGACATCATGTTGCGCGAGGCGCGGACCCCCAAGGTGCACGACTGGCTGGTGAACTACGTGGTGAGGAAGAATCCCCACTCCGAAGCGCTGCGCCTGGCCTGGTCCGCCGATCCGGATCCGGTGGTCGCGAGTGCCGGCTGGGCGCTGACCACCGAACGCGTCGCCAGGAAGCCCGAGGGGCTCGACCTCGCGGGGCTGCTCGACGTCATCGAGGCGGAGATGAGGAACGCGCCGGACCGTCTGCAGTGGGCGATGAACCACTGCCTGGCCCAGATCGGGATCGAGCATGCCGAGCACCGCGCCCGCGCGATCGGCATCGGCGAGCGCCTGGAAGTACTCAAGGACTATCCGACCTCGCCGGGCTGCACGTCGCCGTTCGCGCCGATCTGGATCAACGAGATGGTACGCCGACAGCACGGCCAGTAAACATCTTCGCGCCCACGACCGCGAACTCGCCTCCTGACGTACGACTCACTCGGGCAACCGTTTGAGGCGGGGCCGATCGGCGGCGAGCCCTTCGCGCCGTATCCGGGCCACCCTCGCCGGGTCACCCTCCTCTTTCTCAATGAACTCGAGCCACCGCTCCGCCGCACCGTACGTACCGGCACGCACCTCGGCACGCAGGTCGTCAACGCGTCGATGCTTCAGCAACAGCGCACTCAGATCCCCGCCGGCCTCCCAGTCCCCGGCGTCGGCCCGATCACGAAGGAGCGTCACCGCTTCCTCGACACGATCCGTGCGGGCCAGGAGAGCGGCCAGCCAAAGAGCTGCCTCACGATTCTCGGAGACCTCGGCCCTCAGCCTCTCGATTGCGTCATCGATGCGCCCCCTGTCGATTAGGCCGCCGACGGCCCATGACGTACGCGGCCAGCCCTCGACCGCCATTCCGCTGTTGACCTCGTACTCTTCGATCTCCACATCGGGATCGATCGTCAGCTCGGCAAGCAGGTCACTGGCCGGATGGTCGTCGGGCCTCGCTCTGCTCCGCAGGACTGCTATCGCCTTGTCCGGCCGCCACTGTCCCCTGAGAACCTCGGCAAGTCGCCGCTCGGGCGACGGTCCGTTGCCATCTGCTCGCAGCCCCAGCACCTCCAGCGCCTCGTCAAACCGGCTCGCCCACGCGAGCAGGTCGACGAGCAGCCTCGCTGCGCCAGCGTCGCCGTCCCCCACTCGTCCTCGAAGGGCCTGGACCTCACCCTCAAGGCGATCATGCTCGGTGAGCAGCTTGTACAGCTTCGACGAGGAGCTGAAGGGAACCTCCGGGTCGTATCGGTCCGTCAACAGCTGTATCGCCTCATCGAGCTGGCCATGTTCGGCCATCAACTCGATCAAGCGTGCATGCGCGTGCCAGTCCGTGCTGTTCTCGGCCCGATCCCGGGCACGTTCGATCGCCTCTGCGGACCGGTCGTTGTCCGCCAACAGGTTGATCAGCGTGTTCACCGCGCGGGCATCGCCCGCGTCGGCCTGAACCCGGGCACGTTCGATGGCTTCCACGGACTGGCCGTTGCTCGCCAGTAGGTCAATCAGCCGCTCTGCGGCACCGGCGACTCCCGCACCGACGCGAGTACGTGCCAGGTCGATCGCCTCGGCAGAACGACCTTCGGCCATGAGAAGTCGGAACAACCGATCCTCGACGCTCGGATCGCCGTCGTCGAGGCGGTTCCTCAGCAGACCGAGCGCCTCGTCGGGCCTCCGCCCCTCGATCAGAAGGTCAATAAGTTGATCGCTTGCACTTCTGTTATCGGGATGCGCGGCTGAATGTGCGCGTGCGACCCTGACTGCCTCATCAAGCTCACCAGCGAGCGTCAACAGGTGAACCACCACCGGAACGTAACCTTTGCTGCCCGCATCGCAGAGGCGGCGGTACGCCTCGATCGCCTCGGGGTACTGGAGTCGCCGTTCGGCATTCTCCGCGAGCCGTCGCAGATCATCCTCGTTGGCGGTCTTCTCGACAAGAGCCCGCCATGTCGCACCAGACAGTTGTACGGTTCGGCGCTCTTTCGTCAACTGCTGCATGAGATAGTCCGTCACCGTGTAACCAACGATTGTTCGGCGGTCCGGAGCCGGGATGGGCATGAGGGGTGAGGTCGCTCGATCAATGCGACGTCGACTACTGGTCAGTTCGTCGAGAACCGGCGGAAACCAAGAATTGTCAGTGTAGATCGCCTGGAGGTAACCACGAGCTGCCTCGCAGAGCAGATCCCCGGAAAGAGGGCTCTGAATTCCCATTCTGCGAGCGTCGATCGCCGCATGCAGGACGGCAGCCTGGGCGGGAGTGGCTCGGGCGTAGCGCGCGGTCACCTCCCTGGCACCGGCAAGCGCCTCGGTGACGTTGTAGTCCCGGTCAGCCAGGGCTGCTGCCAGTCGGGGGTCTTCCACGCCGAGGGTTGCCGCGACGGCCCGCTCGGCGTCCGAGAAGCTGTGCAGACGGATTTCGTCGACGCGTTCGTACTCAAGGATGTCCAGCGCGGCCGGATAGCGGGGCGGTGGGACAGGAACGTCGGGGAGCAGGTTGCGTGCGCGGAATGTGGAGGCATATTCCGGCCAGAGCGTGCCGAGGACAACCACCGGCGTCGAAGAGTCCAGTAGTCGACGGATATCGGCCGCCGCAATCGGCGTTGAACCCTCGGTGAGGTAGGGTCCGGGCAGAAAACGTTGCAACTCGTCGAGCCATACGATCAGATTGGGTGACGTGTCGACGTTGCGCGCGGCTTTTTTTACGGACCCGCCGTCGCCGAGGTCGGGTGCCAGTAGGGAGAATTCAGCCAACTCCTGCCGGGCTGTCTCGTACAGCAGCCGCGTTTTTCCGACGCACGAATCGCCGATCAGGATCAGGAAGCCTCCGTCGGTGCGCGCCCGCCGCATCCATCGGCGCACCTCGGGTCCGACCGTGCGCTCGACGAAGACCACGGGAGTGGCGTCGGTCGTTGCCCCGCTGCGGTGACGCCTCCCAGGTGCAGAGACGGTGACATCGGACGGACCCGGAGAGGAAAGAGCACGGTGAATACGAAGGCGCGGATCGGCGGCGCACCCTGCACCGATCCTGGGCAGCCTGCCGAGGTCGTCAGAACTCTGACGTGGCTCAGCACCGAGGGGCTGCCCCGTACGGGAGTCGTTCCGACCGTCCTCCCGTCCTCCTCGGTCGACGCTCGACTGGAACCGCCAGACTCCGAAGGCCGCAAGGACGCCAAGTAGCGTCGCGGCCACAATCGACGCGAACGGGTGCTTCCGAAGGATGTCGAGACCGAACGGCCACGGAGCTTCGAGATCCGAGGCGACGTTCGTGGCCATCCCGGCAGCCGCCGCGGACAGCAGACCCACGACCAGCATCGCGGCGACCGCGCTCATCGGCCACCATCTCCGCCGACGCATCGTCGCCCCTTCCCGGTCCCCGGCGACTTCGCCCTCAACCCTGGGGCTCAGGCCTGCCCTTCGGCCTGTCTCCGGTAACGCCCCGTCAGGGACGATGGAGACCGACTTCGATCGTAGTCGTGCTGGTCGAGACCGGACGGCGAGATGTCGCACCGGACGGCGGCACGTCAGGTTTGAGTTTGGCGCGGATGGTGTCGGCGTCGGGATGGTCGAGTTGGTCGAGAATGGTCAGGGCCTGCCGCCAGGCGATGGCGGCGGCGCCCGTCTGGTCCAGAGCGTGATGGGTATTGCCGAGATGGTGTAGGACATCCGCCTCGTAATAGCGGTCGTCCGCCTGCCGGAGCAGCTCGATCGCCTCCTCGTAGCAGGAGATGGCGGATTTGTAGTCGCCGAGCTGGTGGTGGATGTAGCCGAGGCTGTCCAACGTGTACGCGACTCCACGATGGTCTCTGCCTTCCCGTTGCAGCGTCAGTGCCCGCTGGCAGTGGACCAGTGCCTGCCGGTGGTCGCCGAGAAGCGAATAGCACCAGCCGTACGAGTTGAGGGCCCGGGCCTGCCCTGTGCGGTCACCGGCGTCCCGGAACCCGGCGAGGGCCAGCCGGGCCTGCTCCAGCGCTTCCCGGTGGCGACCTTCCCGTTCCAACACGAAGCCGAGGCCGAGATGGGTCTTGCCCCGCCCGAGATGGTCGCCGACCGCCCTGTACCGGTCGAGGGCCTGCTGGAACTCGGTGACCGCGGCGTCGCGGCGACGCAGCCGGGCGTACGCGAAGCCGAGGGTCCGGTGAGCGTCCGCCTGCCTGGCAGGATCGCCGACGCGCTGCGCGGCGGCCAGGGCGATCCGCTGGGTGGCGGCCAGATCGGACCAGTGCCCCTGGCGCTGGAGGAAGTCCGACAGGGTCCAGGCCAACTGGGCCGCGAGGTCGTCGAGGCCGTGGTCGGCGGCCTGCCGGATCGCGGCCAGCAGGACCGGCCGCTCGGCGGCGAACCAGGCGAGCGCCTGATGGTCCTCGGCGACCTCCTCCGGAGTCACCCCGGCCGATGGTGGCGGCACCGTGATCGGCTCCCGGATCGGATGCAGTACCAGGGCGGCGGTGTACGCGCTGTGCAGGTAGTGGCTGAGTACGCGGTCCAGTGCCGCTCGCCGGTCCACCTCCGGGTCCACGGTGTCGGTGAGTTCGGTGGCGTACGAGCGGAGCAGGTCGTGGAACGTGTACCGGCCCGAGATGTGTTCGGTGAGCAGGTGCGCCTCGGTCAGTGCGGCCAGCAGGGGCCCTACCTGGCGTGCCGGGATACCCGCGAGGCTGGCCGCGGCGGGTGCAGCGATGTCCGGCCCGGGATTCGGGCCGAGCATCCGGAACAGCCGTGCGGCCGACGACCGCAGGGTGTGGTACGACCAGGAGAAGACGGCCCGTACGTCGGTGGCGGAGTCTCCGCCGGCGAACCGGTCGAGACCGCCGCGGGCGGCCCGCAGTTGCCCGGCGATGGCGGTGAGCGGGAACTCGGGGTGGATGGCAGCGCGGGCGGCCACGATCGCCAGGGCGAGCGGAAGCCGGGCGCATTCGGCGATGATCTCGTCGACGGCCGCGGATTCGGTGGCGGTCCGTTGGTGGCCGAGCCGGCTGGTGAGCATGGCGCGGGCCTCGGCGGGGGTGGGCACGTCCACGGTGACCGGATGCGCGCCGTCGGTCGCGACCAGTCCAGCGAGTTGGCTGCGGCTGGTCACCACGGTCAGACAGCCGGGGCCACCGGGCAGCAGTGGGCGGACCTGGGCGGCGTCGCGGGCGTTGTCCAGGACCACCAGGACGCGCCGCCGGGCGAGCAGGCTGCGATACAGACCGCTCTGCGCCGGCAGGTCCGCCGGGATCCGCTCGGGCGCCACCCCGAGCGCGTCCAGGAATCCGCGGACCGCGTCGGCGGGAACCATCGCGGGCCCGTCCGGGTCGAAGCCGCGCAGATTCACGTACAACTGCCCGTCGGGGAACCGGTCGGCCACCTGATGCGCCCAGTGCACCGCCAACGAGGTCTTGCCGACGCCGGCCATGCCCGAGATCGCGGCGATCAACACGGTCCGAGGGTCCTGGCCGGAGTCGTCGAGGACTGTGTCGAGCATCTTGATCTCGCTGGCGCGATTGACGAAGCGCACGACGTCGGCGGGCAGCTGCCGGGGCGCCGCCAGGTCCGAAGTCCGTGCCGATGGTTCAACCCGCGCTTCGACCGGCCGCGCATCGTCCGCGCCTGGCGGCAGGTCGGCCGTGCCCGGCAGGTGCTCCCAGGGCACGGATGGTCGCACCTCGCCGGCCAGCAGCAGTGCCGGCTCGCGCCGAAGCATCTGCCGGTGAAGCTCATGTAGGGCCGCGCCGGGATCGATGCCGAGGGCGTCCCGGAGCCGCAGACGGGTGTGCGTGAAGCAGTCCAGCGCCTCGACCGTCCGGCCACATCGGTACAGCGCGACCATGAGGTGGCCGACAAGTGGCTCCGCCATCGGGTACGCCGACACCAGGGTGGACAGTTCGGCCAGTACCTCTGCGTGGCGGCCGAGTATCAACTCGACGTCGAAACGCTCGTGAAGCAACGTCAGCCGTTCCCGCTCCAGGCCGTCGCGGACCCGGGAGGCCCAGTCCCCGTCGATCCCGGTCAGCGGCGCGTCCCGCCACAGTGCGAGCGCGCGTCGGTAGCCCTCCGCGGACGCACCGATGTCGTCCGCTTCCGCGCAACTGCGCGCCCGCTTCGCGAGGCCACGCGCCCGGTGCAGGTCGACCTCTTCAGGATCCACCTCGAGCCGGTAGCCACTGCCGGTCTTACGCAGCGGCACACCGATGTCGCGGAGCAGTCGCCTGAGCCGCGAGACGTGAGCATAAACAGAATCACGCGCGTGCACCGGCGGGGCCTCGCCCCACACCCGGTCGATCAACCCCGCCGTGGTCACCGCTTGGCCGGGATGCATCGCGAGAACCGCGAGCACGCAGCGCTGCTTTGCCGTGCCCGCGGCCACGAACCCATCGGCGCTCGCGATCTCGACTGACCCAAGTACGCGAATTCGCATCGCGACCTTTCCTGACAGCGACAGCCATCAGACCAGGTCCATATGGGAACTGCAAGCAGATTTGCGACACCGCGCCACGCCGGGGCCGGCGCACCCGGCCCCCGAGTACCGCCAACGGCGGTCTCACCGTGGTGAACCCGCCGCCCGGGAATGGAAACCGTCAACCTCGAAGGTCTCGACGGTGTGGGCCGGGATGTCCACCACGAACCGGTGAGCGCTGCGTCGAAGGTCGGTGCCGGCGACGTACTGCCGGCCGATGGTGCCGTTCGGGTCCGCGTCAGTGGTCCACCTGCGGACCATCCCGTCCGCCGACCCTCCGATGGCGGCGAACCGGGACAGGTCATATGTGATCCGTTGTGGGGAGTCACCGCAGACCGTGACCAGGACGAGCCGACCGGCGGACGCGTCGTAGGCGGCGACGGTGGCCTGGTCGCCACTGTCGATGATGACCATCCCCGGACGGATGTGCCGGGTGTACTGCGCGAGGACGAAGTACTTGTTGCTGACCGCCCCCAGCGTGCCGGTCACGCTCGTCGGATCGGGATAGCCTGCCTCGACCAGCCCCCACGTCAGGCCGTCGACCGGCTGCCAGTAACACCACGCTGTCGGATGGAGATAGCGCAGATCGAGGCTGAGGTTGTAGGCGAGGTAGAGACCGTGGTTCCAGCCCTCGCCGTACTCGGACTGCCACAACCGGCGGCGGTCGGCGTGCACCGCGCGGTACAGCTCACCGCGCGGACCGCCGGTGTTGCCGTACTCGTAGCCGTGCACGTCGACCCGACCGACCAGCGATCTGGTCGCGGGCGGGAAACTGTTCCAGGTCGTGGTCGCCATCGCGTACGTGCTCTCGTCCGAGGCGGCAATCTCCGTCCGGTCCAGCCCACGGCTGTCGAGTTCGGTACGGAGGTACCGGAGGACCTGCTGCTGGACGCCCGGGTCCAGATGGCACCCTTCCTGTGGGCCGTCCGCCCGCCACCAGGGCGCCGCCGGCTCGTTGAACGCCGCGACCGAGGAGAAGTCCACCGCCCAGTTGTCCTGGGCGTACTTCGCGACCGTCGCGAGGTAGATCGCGTGCTGGCGGTAGTTCCAGGACTGCAGGTTGTTTCCGCCGTCTGCCGCGCCGGACGGGTTGTGGTTGACACACATCCACCACAGCGGCGAGACGGAGAACAATTCGAACACGTCCGCGCCCCGGTCCCGGGCCTTGCTCATCATCTGCCGCTGGTTCGCGTCGGCCCGCCAGTTCCAGCTGGCGGACGCCGGGTCGGTGCTGGCCCAGTCCAGCCAGTAGCCGTCGATCTGCTTGTAACGCGGGATATTCGGCGACGCGACCATGCTCACCGGGGGCGTCCCGATCGTCCGCGACGTGCAGGCGCCCAGGTTGTAGCGGACGATGTTCAGGCCAAGGCCGGGATAGCTCCGGCCGCCGTACGACACGGTGTCGCGGGTGTAGAACAGATCGGCGAGGGTGTCGTTGTCGCCGAAGACGTTCGCCCACCAGGACAGCGAGGCGCCCCAACCCTCCCAGGGTCCGTAGCTCCGCAACGGGTCGACGGTCGTCGTGTAGTCGGCGTACGCGGGCCCTCCCAGCAGCACGCCACCGACCGACGCCGCTGCCACACCTCCGATCAGATGCCGTCGGGTCACCATCAGCAGTTACCTCCGGATCGATGTTGGACGTCGGGCTTCCGCCGCCCCGACGCGGGATGCCGGCGTCGGGGCGGCGGTCGTACCGGACTGGACTACGAGCCGGCCGGGCCTACCACGCGAAGTACCAGTAGCACCCGTTGTTCGCCACCCGTACGGGGGCCGCCTGGTTGCCGGACGGGTCGGTCCAGGTATCTCCGTGGTCATTCGAGTACTTGTGGGTCCAGGAGCCGGTGGTCTTCTGATGGATATTGGCGTGGCTGGTGCCCGGGACGTCGTTGTAGATCACTTTATGTCGGGCGTTCATGTTCGTGGCCACTCTTGACGGGACGATGACGTCGCCCTCGAAGCCGACCACGGTCCAGTCGGTGCCATGGGTACCCTGTGGATTGTCCTTGAGACTCAACATGAGGGCGGGTGAGGCCATCTCCACGCATTGCTTTACGAGGATGACCGCCCCACAGAGGGTGGCCAGCGCAGAGCCTGTTCCGTGAGGAGTCGACAACGTGACGACGTCCTCGACGAAGATGAAGGGCGGGTATCCGTCCCGTCTCTCCTGTACGCCGGTGAGCGCGCTCCGGATGATGAGCCCGCCCATGGAGTGGGCGATCACATCGACCGCGACGCCATTCTGGGAATACCGCTGGTAGATCGTCTCCGCCAACTGCTTGCCGAGGTCCAGGATCGACGTGAACCGACCCCCGCGGCTGGGGCGCAGAGAGCAGTTCGTATCTCCCGTGTAATAGCCGACGGTGACCAGATCACCGGTCCATGCCCATCCCCTCATGGCCGATACGGCCGCGCCCCAGTAGCTGTTGCAGTCGTATCCCGGGTCGACATGCTCGCCGTCGAATCCGTGGATGAAGAGCACCGGCTTGTCAGCGCTGTCATTGCGTACGGGTGTCGCCGCCGCCGGCACGGCCATCGATAGTGCCGCGACCACACCGACTACCACCGCCCCGATAGTCGGTCGTATCCAGCCTTGTTTCATGGGCGTACCTGCTCTCCTCCGGGTAGCGGGTACGTCCGTCGCGTGATCGCGGGGCCGACCCGAGGATTCGTCCGTCCGGGATCCGGACCGGGCAACAAATCCGTGTGCTCGATCGTCCGCGAACGAGCTGGTCGGCCACCTTGCGAGAAGTCTTGCGAAAACCTTGCAGGACCTACGATTTTTGCCGGGGCGTCAGCGGGGCGCGAGCCTCGACTCGTCGACCGCCCCGGCCGGCTGTACGGTCGGCAGGGCCGGCGGTGGCCCGATTCAGACCCCGGGTGGGGCCCAGGGCAGGGGGTCGGCGGCGTACTTGTGGGCGCGGACGTCGCCGGAGCGGGCGTGCCCCTCGAACAGCTCGACCCGGGCCGCCCGGCCACACAGCCGGCCCAGCTCGACGCTCGCCTCGCGGTTGGTCACCTCCTGGTAGGTGACCGTCTTCAGGTACTTGCCGACCCACAGGCCACCGGTGTAGCGAGCCGCGCCACGGGTGGGCAGGGTGTGGTTGGTGCCGATCACCTTGTCGCCGTAGGAGACGCAGGTTCCCTCGCCCAGGAACAGCGCGCCGTAGTTGCGCATCTGGTCCAGGGCGTCGCGCGGCGACTCGGTCAACACCTGGACGTGTTCGGCGGCGTACGAGTCCGCCAGCGAGAACGCCTCGGTCAGGTCCGCCACCACCGCCACCTCGCCGTGGTCGCGCCACGCGGGTCCGGCGAAGTCCCGGGTGGGCATGCCGGGCAGGATCTGCTCGATCAGTTCCATGACCTGCCGGGCCAGCGGCTCCGAGTCCGTGATCAGGATGGCCGGCGAGTCGGGGCCGTGCTCGGCCTGACTCAGCAGGTCGACCGCGACCACGAACGGGTCCGCGGCGGCGTCGGCGACGACCAGGATCTCGGTCGGGCCGGCGAACAGGTCGATGCCGACCTCGCCGAAGAGCTGGCGCTTGGCCTCCGCGACGTACGCGTTGCCGGGACCGGCCAGCAGATCGACCTTGCCGATCGTCTCGGTGCCCAGCGCCATCGCGGCCACCGCCTGGGTGCCGCCGAGCAGGTAGATCTCGTCGGCGCCGGCCAGGTGCAGCGCTGCGACCGTCGCGGCCGGGATCTCGCCGTGGATCGGCGGTGTGCAGGACGCCACCCGCTCGACACCGGCGACCTTCGCCGTCACCACGGTCATGTGCGCCGACGCCACCAGCGGATAGCGGCCGCCGGGCACGTAGGCACCGGCCGCCGCCACCGGGATGTTCTTCTGGCCGAGGAAGACCCCGGGCTCGACCTCCGCCTCGAAGTCGTGCAGGGACTCCTTCTGCCGTTGTGCGAAGTCGCGTACCCGGGCCTGCACGGTGGTGATGTCGGCGATCGCCTGTTCGGGAACGGTCGCGACGATCCGCTCGATCTCTTCGCCGCCGAGCCGGAACGACTCGGGCGACCAGTTGTCGAACTTCTCCGAATACTCCCGGACCGCCGCGTCGCCACGGGACCGGACGTCCGCGATCACCGCCGCGACCGTCTCGCGTACGCCCTGGGACCGGGCGTCGTCGTGGGTCACCAGGGGGGCGGACTTGAGGTAACGAGCTGCCATGGCCACCAGCCTCCAAGTATCTACAGCGGGTAGGTTGCCCGCAGGTCGAGCCGGCTGTAGGTGATGTGCCGGGTCAGCACGTCCTCGCTGCGCGCGGCCTCGGTGACCGGGAGCAGGGTGTGGGTTTCGTTGTTCAGCCGGTAGAACGCCTCGGCGAAGTTGACGCCGGCCACCCGGCCGTGCTCGCCGTTGTTGGCCTCGATGAGCTTGCGGGCGAACAGCCCGGAGTAGCCCTGGCTGTCGAAGCAGTCCATCGCGGCGACCTTCTTGCCGACCACCTCGGTGATGTCGATGTAGACGTCGTTGCGCAGCCCGTGGAGGCTCAGTCCGTCGGCGGCGATCACCGGCAGCGACGTGAAGAAGACCTGTTTGACGTGGAACTCCGACCGGCCGTCCAGGTTGCGCAGGAACATGCCGGCGCGGCCGAGCGCGGCCAGCACGCTCACCGTCGCGACCGTGTGCACGTTGGCGGCCATCACCGGATTGACCGGGTAGTCGCAGATCACCACGTCGGGTCGCTCGATCGCGAGCTGCTCGGCGATCTGGTCAACGACCGCCTCCTGGAGGGCGGCGTAGTGGTCGTCGAGGTCGAGGGTGATCACCCGAGAGATGCCGACGATCTCCGCCGCCCGTTCCAGCTCGCCCTTCTTGTGCGCCGCGATCGCGTCCAGGTCGGCCCCCACGATCGTTTCGTCGGGGTGCTCCTTGCGCCACTCCTCGGCGTACCGGTTGGCGTGCATCCTGCCGCCGTGGGTGAGGATCAGCGCGACCACCTCGTCACCTGCGGCCGCGTGACGGGCCAGGGTGCCGCCGCAGTTGGTGATCGTGTCCGCCGGATGAGCGTAGATGGTCAGAACCTTCATGGCTGCCAAGCCAACGTGAAATGCCATTCCATGTCAACAGACCCGGTCAGTACCGGGCGGAAATTTCCCAGCGTTCGACCGCCATGTCGCCGCGCACCGCGTACAGGTGGCTCCACATGTTGGTCGTGCCGCAGGCGTGGTTCGGCACCAGCCGCACCAGGTCGCCGACCGCCAGCGGATCGGCGTCGCCCTCGTGCAGGAAACCGTGCTCCTCGTTGGCCTCGGGAAAGGTGACACCCGGACGGTCGAGCACCAGACCGACGCCGCCGGCCACCGCGATCGTGTCGGAACTCATCGCCTTGACCCCGGCGTCGATGATCGGCCGCCCGGCCCGCCGTACCGACGCCACCCGGGCAAGCACGGTCTGCGCGCACTGGTCGAGCGTGCAGCTGCCGAGCCGGATCTGGTTGCCGTCGAAGTAGACGTAGGTACCGGGCCGTCCCTCGGTCACCCCGGGCACGAACGGCGCCGACGTGGCACCGGGCGTCGACCCGACCGAGACGACCTCCACCGCGAACTCGGCGGCACGCAGATCCTCGGCGATCGAGACCAGCAGCGTACCGGCGGCCGCGCCGGCCCTCTCCAGGTCCGAGCGCTCGGCCAGCGCGGAGATGTGCCCCTCGTGGGTCAGTACGCCGCGCAGCCGCAGGCCGGGCAGCGCGGCGATCCCGGCCGCCGTCGCGATCGCGGCGGACGGTTCCACACCGAGCCGGCCGTGCCCGGTGTCGACCTCGAGGACGAACGGCACCGTGACCCCGGCGGCTTCCGCCGCGACGGACAACGGCCGCGCCGCCTCGACCGAGTCCAGCGACACGGTCAGCCCGCCGCCGTGCCGCGCGATCGAGTCGACGACGAACGCGACCTTGCGCGGCCCGATCGGGACGTGTGCCCAGAGCAGGTCGGTAACGCCACGGCTCTGCAGCCAGGCCACCTCGACGGCGGTCGAGCAGGTGAACCCGATCGCTCCGGCGTCAAGCTGCCGGCGGGCCACCTCCCAGCATTTCGAGGTCTTGATGTGTGGCCGCAGCCCGACGCCGGCGGCCGCGAAGGCACCGGCCATCGAGGCGATGTTGCGCTCCAGCCGGTCGAGGTCGACCAGCAGCGTCGGGGTGGGCAGCTCGGCGAGCGGGATCATGCCAGCCCCAGCGCCGCGCGCGGGTCACCGTCCAGCAGCCACTCGATCGTCGACGGCTCGATCGCAGGCAGCCCGGACGGCCGCATCTCGGCGAGCGAGCGCAGCCCCGCCACCGCGCCGGCCGGAGTCCACATCGGAAAGTCGGAGCCGAAGAGCAGCTTCTCCGCCACGCCCCACTCCTGCGCCCGGACCAGCGCCATGAACCCGTCGAGCGGCCGCGCCCACGAGGCCGACACGTCGCCGAACACGTTGCGATTCTTCCGCAGCACCACGATCGTCTCGCGCTGCCAGGGATGCCCCAGGTGGGCGACGATCTGCTTGAGGTCGGGGTGCCGGCGGGCCACGTCGTCGACCAGCAGCGGGTTGGTCAGCTCCAACCGCCCCTCGGGGCTGGGCGTCGTGCCCATGTGCCAGAGCACGATCAGGCCGGCCTCGGTCGCCGCCCGGAAGAACGGGTCGTGCGCCTCGTCGCGCGGGTCGAAGTGGGCCAGCACCGGGTAGAGCTTCACGCCACGCAGACCACGGGCGATCCCGTCGGCGAGCTGCTCCATAACGTCGGCGTCGGAGAGATCGAGGGCCATGAAGCCGAGCGTGTCGGTCGAGGTCTGCGCGCAGAACTCCTCGACGTACTCGTTGGGGGTGATCACGCCGGCCCGGGTGGCCCGCATGCCGAAAACGAACGCCAGGTCCACGCCGGCCGCGGCCATCGCCTCGTCGTACTGCTCCGGGGTGCGGTCGGCGTACTCGTGGCCGTAGACCGGCTGCCAGTTGCGGTGCCACTCGCAGCCCCAGTGCTCGGCGAGGTGGCAGTGGGTGTGCACGTCGATCATCTGTTGCCTCTCACGCTCTGCTGGTTGTCAGGACGTTCCCGGCCCGGCTGCCGGTGTGCGCTCCCCCGTCGACGGTGACCACGCCGTTGACCAGCACCAGGTCGATGCCGGCGGCGAACTGGTGCGGCGCGGTGAAGGTGGCCCGGTCGGTCAGCCGCGCCGGGTCGAAGACCACCACGTCGGCCGGCGCGCCCGGCCGGAGCAGACCACGGTCGTGCAGCCCGACCCGGGTGGCGGGCGCCGAGGTGCAGCGCCGTACCGCGTCCGGCAGGTCGGTGGCGTACCGGTGCAGGAACCGCGGAAAGGTGCCGTAGCTGCGCGGGTGCGGGACGCCGGCACCGGTCACGCCGCCCGGGTCGAGCGCGAGCCCGTCGGAGGCGACCACCGCCGCCGGATGGCCGAGCACCGTGCGCAGGTCGTCGTCGCTGCGCCCGCCGGCCGTCATCAGCACCCCGTTGCCCAGTTCGGCGAGCAGGTCGAGGACCAGGTCGGCGGCGTCGACGCCGGCGGCCTCAGCGAGCGCGGCGATCGACCGCCCGACGACCGGGTCCGGCGCGGGCCGGCTGGTCCAGCTCAGGGTCAGCTCGTCCCACCCGGTCGGCCGGTCCAGCCAGGCGGCCCGGATCTCCGCGCGCAGCGCCGGGTCCCGCAGCCGCGGCGCCCACGCCTCCGGCCCGCCCTCCTGGGCGTACGCCGGCAGCAGTTGCGACAGCGGCGCGTTGCCGTGCAGGTAGGGGTAGATGTCGACGCCGACGTCGAAGCCGTCCGCGTTGGCGGCGTCGACCAGGTCGAGGGCGCGCCGGACCGCGCCCCAGTTCCGGCGGCCGACGGCGGCGAGGTGGGAGATCTGGGTACGGGCACCGGTCGCCCGGGCAATCCGGACCGCCTGGCCGACCGAGTCGAGCAGTTCGTCGTCGTAGTTGCGCACGTGCCAGGTGAAGATCCGGTCCCGGTCGGCGACCACGGACGCCAGGGCCAGCAGCTCGGCGTCGCGCACGTAGGGCAGCGGCGCGTAGACCAGTCCGGTGGAGAGCCCGACCGCGCCCGCGTCGAACGCCTCGCCCAGCAGCCCGCGCATCCGGTCGATCTCGGCGGGATCCGCGGCCCGGTCGGCGAAGCCCACCACCGAGGCGTGCAGCGCGAGGTGTCCGACCAGGGCGGCCACGTTGACTCCGGGGCCGGCGGCGGCCAGCACCGCGAGGTAGCCGTTCAGGTCCGGCCAGGACCAGTCGACCGCCGGATCGAGGTCGAGGTAGCCGACCGCCTGCCGGATCGGTCCGACCGGCGCGCCCGGTGCCAGCGGCGCGACGCTCAACCCGCAGTTGCCGACCACCTCGGTGGTCACCCCCTGGTGCACCGCGCTCAGCGCCCGCGGGTCGGAGAGCAGCGTCAGGTCGGAGTGGGTGTGGATGTCGACGAAACCCGGGCAGACCACGCGGCCGGTGACGTCGCGCACCGCCTGCGCGGACAGCCCGGAACCGATCGCGGCGACCCGGCCGGCGCGGACCAGCACGTCGGCCGTGACCGTCGGCCCGCCGGATCCGTCGACCACCAGCCCGCCGGCGAGCAGCAGGTCACCAGGCATGGGCAGCTCGCATGGAATGTGATTCCATGTTCCAATGATCGAGAGATTCCACCCCGAAGGGCTTCCCACGCCCCCCGTGCCACTGTCCTCCGCCACCAAGGCGGGCGACTTCGTCTTCGTCTCCGGCCAGGTCGCCACCGACCACGAGAACAACGTCTTCGTCGGCGACTTCACCCGCGAGGTGGAGAGCACGTTGGACAACGTGGAGGCGGTACTCGCCTCGGCCGGCGCCCGCCCCGACCAGATCGTCAAGATCGGTGCGTACCTGTCGAACGCCATCCTGTTCGCGCCGTTCAACGAGGTCTACCGGCGCCGCTTCCCGCAGGCTCCGCCGGCCCGCACGACCGTCGTGGTCGATTTCGGCCACCCCAATGTACGAGTGGAGATCGAGGCGATCGCCTACCTGGGCTGAGCGGCTCATGAGCGACCGACGACCCGCAGGGAACGGTGCACGATCCGCAGCGCCGTGACGAAGTCCGGGTCGTCGGTCACCGCCACGGCCGCCTCCCCCAGCGCCGCGACGTACTCGTGCTGCTTGGCCGTGCTGAACTCCCCCGCCGGCCCGGACACGCTCACCGCGGCCAGGCAGTCGCCGTCGATCCGCACCGGCACCGCGACGCAGCGCAGGCCGACGCTGCGTTCGTTGTCGTCGAGCGCGTAGCCGCGCCGGGTCACCTTCCTCAGGTCCTTGCGCAGGTCGGTCAGCGTGGTCAGGGTGTTCTCGGTGAACGCCGGGAACGGCTCGGCCGGCACGGCCGAGCCGACCTGGTCGTCGGGCAGTTCGGAGAGCAGCACCTTGCCCAGGCCGGTGGCGTAGGTGTGGTCACGGGCGCCCAGCGCGGTGGTGAACCGCAGCGGCCGGTCCGGCTCGGCGACGCAGATGTGCAACACCTGGTCGCCGTCGAGAACGCCGAGGTTCGCCGTCTGCCCGGTGCCCACGGCGACCGGCTGAAGGTAGCGCTCGGCGACCAGGGTCAGGTCCAGGTTGGACACGTACGCGGCGGCCAGCCGCTGCACCTTGTGGCCGAGCCGGTAGGACGGGCGTTCGTCGACCCGGACCAGATATTCCATTTCGGACAGCACGGCAAGCAGCCGCACCAGAGTGCTCTTCGGCAGGGCGGTGGCGTTGCTGAACTCGGTCAGGGTCAGCGGCTCCGGTGCCGCCGCCAGCATCTCCAGCAGGGCGAGCCCACGCGCGAGCGCGTTGGCGTGGTAGTTGGCCGACGCCGGCTTGGCGTCGTCGACGGAGGTGCGGGGTGAACTCGGCATTGTGGACTCTCCTACGCGCCGCCGATGGTGGCTGGGACCTCGGGGAAGTGACATGCGCTGGGATGCCCGACGCCGATCCGGTCGATCAACGCGGGCGCCTCGTGCGCGCACACCTCCTGAGCCTTCCAGCACCGGGTCCGGAACCGACAACCGGTCGGTGGGTTGCTCGGACTGGGTACGTCTCCGGCCAGGGTGATCCGCTCCCGCTCGTCCCGGCCGACCGGGTCGGGCACCGGGATCGCCGACAGCAGGGCCTGGGTGTACGGGTGCGTCGGCGCGGTGAAGATGTCGGCGCGGGTACCCGTCTCCACGATGGTCCCCAGGTACATCACCGCGACCCGGTGCGAGATGTGCCGCACGACCGACAGGTTGTGCGAGATGAACACGTAGGCCAGTCCGAGCCGGTCCTGCAGGCCACGGAGCTGGTTGATCACCTGCGCCTGCACCGACACGTCGAGGGCGCTGACCGGCTCGTCGAGCACCAGCAGCCGGGGATCGAGGGCGAGCGCCCGGGCCAGCCCGATCCGCTGCCGCTGCCCGCCGGAGAACTCGTGCGCGTAGCGGCGGGCGTGCTCCGGCCGCAGCCCGACCAGTTCCAGCAGCGCCCTGACCCGGTCGGCGCCACCGTCGGCGTACCGGCCCTGCACCCGCAGCGGCTCGGCGACGATCTCGTGCACCGTCATCCGGGGCGACAGCGACGCGTACGGGTCCTGGAACATGATCTGGATCGACTGCCGCTTGGCGCGCAGCTCACGCTGGGACAGCGTGGCCAGGTCGGCGCCCTCGAAGAGGATCTTCCCGGCGGTCGGTTCGAGCAGTCGGACCAGCAGCCGCCCCGTGGTCGACTTCCCGCAGCCGGACTCGCCGACCAGGCTGAGCGTCTCGCCGGTGTTCAGTTCGAGGTCGACGCCGTCGACGGCGCGGATCTCGCCCACCTGTCGGCGCAGCACGCCACGGCGGATCGGGAAGTGCTTGTGCAGGCCCTCGACCTTCAACAGGCTCGTCATGCGGTCACCGCCAGCTCGTCGTGGAAGTGGCACGCACTGCTGCGACCGACACCGATCTCCAGCAGCGGTGGCAGTTCGGTCCGGCAACGGTCGCGGGCCAGCGGACAGCGCGGGTGGAACGGGCATCCGGCGGGCGGGGCGGCCATGTTGGGCGGATTGCCGGGGATCGGGTCGAGCTGGTCGACGTCGAGGTCCATCCGCGGCAGGCTGGCCAGCAGACCCTTCGTGTACGGGTGCCTCGGCACCGCGAACAGCTCCCGTACGCCGGCGGACTCGACCACCCGGCCGGCGTACATCACCACCACCCGGTCGGCAAGCTCGGCGACGACGCCCAGGTCATGGGTGATCAGGATGGTCGCCGCGCCGGTCTCCGCCTGCGCCTTCCGCAGCAGTGCCAGCACCTGAGCCTGGATGGTCACGTCCAGCGCGGTGGTCGGCTCGTCGGCGATGATCAGGTCCGGGTCGTTGGCGATCGCCATC
Organism: Plantactinospora alkalitolerans; assembly: GCF_015690345.1. GTDB lineage: Bacteria > Actinomycetota > Actinomycetes > Mycobacteriales > Micromonosporaceae > Plantactinospora > Plantactinospora alkalitolerans. Next base: position 22,371 of record NZ_JADPUN010000128.1, read on the forward strand.
GCGATCATCGCGCGCTGCCGCATGCCGCCGGAGAACTCGTGCGGATACTGCTTGACCCGCTCCGCCGGGTCGGGCACGCCGACCAGCCCGAGCAGCTCGACCGCCCGCCGCCAGGCGGCCTTCCGGTCCGGCCGGCGCTGGTGCAGCAGCACCGCCTCGGCCACCTGCCCACCGATGGTCATCACCGGGTTCAGCGCGGTCATCGGGTCCTGGAAGATCATCCCGACCGGACCGCCCCGAATCGCCCGTAGCCGGGCGGCGGAGAGCGTCCGCAGGTCCGTACCCCGGAAGGCGATCGCGTCCGCGCTGACCTCGGCGGCCTTCGGCAACAGCCGGAGCACGGACATCGCGGTGACCGTCTTGCCGGAACCGGACTCGCCGACGATCGCGACGATCTCGCCGGGCTGGACGGCCAGGCTGACGTCGGTGACGGCGTGCACCACGCCGTCGTCGGTGCGGAAGTCGACGCTCAGGCCCTTGATCTGCAACAGCGGCTCGGTCATGACGCCGACCTCGGGTCGACCGCGTCGCGGAGACCGTCGCCGACGAAGTTGACGGCCAGCACGGTCAGGGCCACCGCGATACCCGGCGACAGCCAGAGCCACGGCTCGCTGCGGATGACGGTCAGACTCTGCGCGTCGGTGAGCATGTTGCCCCAGCTCGACGCCGGTGGCTGCACCCCGAGGCCCAGGAACGACAGGGTCGCCTCCAGGGCGATCGCCTGCGCGACGGCGAGCGTCGCGACGACGCTGACCGGCGGCAGGGCGGCCGGAATGATGTGCTTTCGCATCAGCCACAGTGGGCCCGCGCCGGTCGCCCGGGAGGCCAGCACGAACTCCTGTTCGCGCAGCGAGAGGGTGACACCGCGGACGATCCGGCCGCAGACCGGCCACTGGAACAGCCCGATCGCGATCACCATGGTGAGCACGCTGGGGCCGAGAATGCCGGCGACCACCACGATCACCACCAGCGACGGGAACGACATGAACACGTCGGCCAGCCGCATCACCAGGCCGTCGACCCAGCCGCCGAGCAGGCCGGCGATGCTGCCGAGCAGGGTGCCGACGACCACCGCGATGACGGCCGAGGCGATGCCGACGCCGAGCGAGATCCGACCGGCGAACAGTAGCCGGGAGAGCACGTCGCGGCCGGTCGAGTCGGTGCCGAGCAGATGGTCGCCGGACGGGCCGGTGCGGGCACTGAGCAGGTCGATCGCGTTGGGGTCGTGCCCGGACAGCGGCCGCGCGAAGATCGCGGCGAGCACCACCAGCGCGATGAACAGCACGCTGACCACGGCCGCCGGATGCTTGCGGAAGCGGCGCAGGGCCGCCGCCGTCGGGGACCGCCCGGCCGGCGCCGCCGCCAGTGTCGTGGTCGTCATCGCAGCCTCACTCTCGGGTCGACGACGGTATAGAGCACGTCGGCGAGCAGGTTCGACAGCAGCACGATGATCGCGATCAGCAGGGCGAACCCGACGATCACCGAGTAGTCGTGCTGGTTGACCGAGCTCACCGCGAGCTGGCCCATGCCCGGCCAGGCGAAGACCTGCTCGATGACCACCGCCCCGGCGAGCAGTTGCGGCAGGTTGGTGGCGATCACGGTGAGCACCGGAATCAGCGAGTTGCGGAACGCGTGCCGCAGCACCACCCGGCGCGGGGACGCGCCCTTGGCGTTGGCGGTCCGCACGTAGTCCGCGTCCAACTCGGTGATCATGCTGCTGCGGACGTACCGCATGAAGGGGCCGGAGTTGCCGAAGCCCAGGATCAGCGCCGGCAGGACCAGATGGTGCAGGCTGTCCAGCAGGCCCGGGTTGGTCGGATCGGAGATGCCCGACGACGGGAACCACTGGAACTTCAGCGTGAACACGTAGATCACGATCAGCGCCACGAAGAACACCGGGATCGAGACCGAGCCGAGGCTGACCACGGTGGCGCCGTAGTCGAGCCAGGAGTTGCGGCGGCGGGCGGCGAGGATGCCCAACGGGAACGCGATCAGCAGCGAGATGAGCAGGCCGACGCCCATCAGCTCGATGGTCGGGCCGATCCGCTCGCCCAGCAACTCGGTCACCGGCCGCCCGTTGAGCAGGGAGTAGCCGAGGTCGCCGTGCAGCGCGTTGGTCAGCCAGTGCCAGTACTGCACCACCAGCGAACGGTCGAGGCCGAGTTCGGCCCGCTTCTGCGCGATGAAGTCGGCGCTGCCGGAGTTGAGCTGGTCGGCCGGGATCTGCATGGCGATCGGATCGCCGGGCGTCTTGTGCACCAGCGCGAAGACCGCGATGGTGATCAGGAAGAACACCAGCACGTTGATCGACAGTCGCCGGACCAGGAAGGCCCCCATGCCAACTCCTCTCAGTGATAAGGCGGACCGCGGTCGGGTCGGGCGCCGTTGACCGACCCGACCGCGGCGCTCCCGGTCAGCCCGTGATGCTCCAACTCGCCGGGTCCCAGAACACCGCGTCCTGCGAGCCCGGTGCCCGGAAGCCCTGGACCTTCTTGTTGACCGCCCAGAGTCCGTACGGCGAGTACAGCCACATCAGGTCGACCTGCTCGTTCTCCAGCTTCGCCGCCTGGTCGTAGAGCGCCTTGCGCTGCGCCTGGTCGGCCGTGGCGTTCGCCTGCGCCATCAGCTCGTCGAGCTGCGGGTTGCAGAAGAAGTTGATATTGCCACCGGCGGGATAGGCGTTGGCGCACGCGGTGATCCCGTTGATGGTCGACGAGTCGACCGCGTAGTTACCGCCGCCGTAGAGCACCATGTCGTACGACTTGTTGGCGTACGTCTTGGTGATCTCCGCGGCCTGGATGTTGGTGAGCTTGACCTTCACGCCGACGGCCGCGAGCTGGCTCTGCACGATCGTCGAGGTGGCGTCCCGGTCCCGTTGGCCCTGCACCCACTGAAGCTGCACCTCACGGTTGCTGTCCCAGCCCGCCTCGGCCAGCAACTGCTTGGCCTTGTTGACGTCCTGGGCGTACTCGTTGAGTCCGGCCGGCTCGTTGGCCTTGGCGAAGTTCGACAGCCGGACCTCGGCCTTGCCCGCGAGCACGGTCTGCACGACCTGCTTGCGGTCGATGGCGTACAGGAACGCCTGGCGGACCTTGACGTCCTTGAAGTAGGGCTTCGACTGGTTCAGCGCGATCCGCACGAAGCCGGCGCCGGGCTTCTCCTGGGTGCTGACGCTGCTGAAGCCGGAGACCGTCCCGAGGTCGGTCGGCGAGTACGAGGCGATGTCGATGCCGCCGTTGCCGAGCTGGGCGGTGGCGTTGTCGGACGTCATCGGCTTGAGGTAGACGTCCTTGATCTTCGCCGGGCTGCGGTAGTTCGGGTTCGCCGTGACGTGCACGTACTGATTGGTCTTGTAGTCCACGAACGTGTACGGGCCCATGCCCACGGTCGGCTTGCGGAAGAACGGGTTCTTCGCGACCGCGTCCGGGCTGTCCTTGCCGAGGACGTGCTCCGGCAGGATCCAGACGCTGCCGATCAGCGCGAGCAACCCGAAGTTCGGCTTCGTTGCCTTGATGACGAAGGTGTTGTCGTCCGGCGCGGAGAAGCCCGAGATGCTGGTCGCCTTGCCGGCGGCGAAGTCCGCGACGCCCTCGACTCCGGTGTAGTTGCCGGCGGTCGAGCTGGTGGTCTTCGGGTTCGCCATCAGGTTGTAGGTGAACAGCACGTCCTTCGCCGTGAACGGCGTGCCGTCACTCCACTTGAGACCCTGGCGGAGCTTGAAGGTGAAGGTCTTCGCGTCCGCCGAGACCTCGTGGCTCTCGGCCAGCCGGGGCTGGAGCTTGTAGTCGGGGTCGACGCCGAGCAGCCCCTCGAAGATGAAGGACATGACCTGGCCGTCAGGGCCGTTGATCGGAGCCATCGGGCTGAACACCCCGGCCGGCTCCTGGTAGAGGTAGATGTTGAGCGCCTTGTCGGGGGTCGTTCCACTGCTGGTCGACGGCCCGGTGCAGCCGCCGACCGCGAGAGCGGCGACCGTCAGCCCGACGACCGCCACCCGTATCCGGTTTCTGAACATGATGGACCTCTCAGTGGGGGTGGTGGCTAGGCCACCGTGTTGCGGAGTTGGCCCAGCTGGCCGACGGCGACGGTCATCACGTCGCCGGCCGTCAGGAATTCACCCGTCGCGGCGCCCACGCCGGACGGCGTACCGGTGAGGATCACGTCACCGGGCTCGAGGGTCATCAGTCGTGACGCGTGCGCGACCAGCTCCGCCACGCTGAAGATCATGTCCTTCGTCGACCCGGTCTGCTTGGTGACGCCGTTGACGTCGAGGTGCACGGAGAGCGCCTGCGGGTCGGGCACCTCGTCGGCGGTGACCAGCCAGGGCCCGAGCGGCGCGAAGCCGTCGAGCCACTTGCCGGCCAGCCAGTCGAAGAACCAGACCGCCTTGTCGTCGGTGTCACGCGGGAAGCCGTAGTCGACCGAGCGGGCGGAGACGTCGTTGGACGTCATGTAGCCGGCCACCGCGTCGAGCGCGTCCGCCTCGCTGATGTCGCGGACCCGGCGGCCGATCACCACCGCGAGCTCGGCCTCCCAGTCGACCTCGGTGCTGACGGCCGGCAGCGCGATCGTCGCACCGGGGCCGACGATCGAGGTCGGCGGCTTGAGGAACAGCCGTGGGCTCAGCCGCGACTTGTCCAGCGGCTCGCCGCCGGTCTCTGTGACGTGGTCCTGGTAGTTCGCGGCCGCCGCCAGCAGCTTGCCGGGACGCAGCAGCGGAGCCAGCAGCTCGACCTCGGCCAGGGCGACTTCGAGCCCTCCGGCGTCATCGGTCCGGCCGGTCAGGTAACCCTCCAGGTCACCGTCGCCGAACTCGACCACCCGGTCGTCGTCGGTCAGCCGGCCATGTCGCACCTCGCCGGCGCGGCGATAGGTGACGAGTCGCATCGTTGCTCACTCCCCTGTCTCGACCGGCTGGCCGATCGCCACCGGCTGGCCGACTGCCATGGACCGCTGTGCGGCCTCGATCACGCGCTGCGCCTGCACCGCGTCGTGTGGGCCGAGCGCCGCCCGGCCGGCGGCGATTCCCGCCGCCAGCACGTCGAGCAGCACGTCGACCGTGCCCGGTCCGGTCCAGACCGGGCCGAAGGTGTCGGTGGTACGAACCTGGAGGGCCGGTTTCCTGGCGTCGACCGCGAGCACACCGTGCGAGCCGCTGATCCGGTAGCGGTGCACCGCCAGCCCGCCCGGGGGTACGTCGCGCAGCGCCGGCACCCGGCCGCAGACCACCGTGCTGGTCACGCCGTGCTCGTGGTCGAGCAGCAGGGTGACCAGGTCCGGCGTGCCGGTCGCGTGCACCCGGTGCACCTCGAGGCCGAGCAGCGCGCGCAGCACGTCGACCGGGTAGAGGCCGAAGTTGACAAGTTCTCCGGTGGGCGCGGGGTCACCGCCGGCCACGACGAAGTCGCACTGCACGTTCCACGGCAGGCCGACCCGGCCGGCCCGGACCGCCGCGATCGCCGAGCGCAGGGCCGCGCCGAACCGCTGGTGGTGCGCCGGTACGACGACCACGCCGTGTGCGGCCGCGAGGCGTTCGATCTCGGTCGCCTCGGCCAGCGTCGCCGCCAGCGGCTTGTCGGCGAGGACGTGCTTGCCGGCCCGGATCGCGTCGGCGACGGCCGTGCCGCGCTCCGCCAGCGGCACCGCGATGCTGAGCACCTCGGCCTCTTCCGCCGTGTCGACAAGCTCGAACCGCGGATGCCGCTCGAACGCCGGCCGGTACATCGAGTTCTGGTGGTCCTGGCTGCCGATGCCGGCGTTGCCGACCAGCGCAACGCGGATCATGCGGTCACCGCCACCGGCTTGCCGGTCGCGATCGACTCCTCGACAGCGACACCGAGAGCCACCGCCCGGACCGCGTCGGCGACCGGCATCGCTGGTGCGGCACCGCCGATCGCATCCAACCAGGCACCGAGCTGCGCGGCGAAACCGTTGCCACCGGCGGCCGGTACGGTCGTCGTACCGGCCTCGCCGAAGACCAGCGAAGACTCGCCGTCCCAGCCCTGCTCGACGATGCCGGCGGTGCCGGCGACCAGCAGCTCACGCTGCGCCAGCGAACCCGGCCGGTGGGCCCGGCTCATCTCGCATACCGCGGTCGCGCCGTCGGCATAGCTCACCACCATCTCCAGGTAGTCGTAGATGCGCAGCTCGGCGGCGGTCTGCTTGCGGCCGCGGGCGTAGACCCCGGTCGGCTCCCCGCCGAGCCACCAGGTGGCCAGGTCCAGCAGATGTACGCCGTTGTGCAGAGCGTGGCCGCCAGAGCGCTCCGGGTCACCGACCCAGGCACTCCAGTCCGGCCAGATCCAGCCACCGAGGATGGCCAGCCGGACCAGCACCGGACGCCCGATCGCGCCCGAGGAGATGGTCTGCTTGACCGCGCGGCCGTAGTCGTAGAAGCGGTGCGTGTGCGCCGCGACCAGCACCCGGTCGGCCGCCTCGAACGCGTCGGCCAGCCGGTGCGCGTCGGCGAGCGTGGTGGCCAGCGGCTTCTCCACCAGCAGGTGCTTGCCGGCAGTGGCGACCGCGAGCCCGAGCGGCGCGTGGGTGTCGTTGGGCGTGCAGAGGATGACCGCGTCGACCCCGGGCCAGCGCAGCGCGGTGTCGAGGTCGGGGGCGTACCGGATGCCCCCCTGCTTGCGGGCGAACGCCGCGGCGCGGGCCGGATCGGCGTCGACGATCCCGATCAGGGTGGCCCGGGGGTCGGCGTCGATCGCGCCGCTGTGCGCGTCGGCGATGAAGCCGGCGCCCACCAGCACGATGCCGATCCGATCCATCGACACAACCTCCCCAGGCACGGAACGATGTTTCATGTCCGGTCATCCTGTGGTCGGCGGGCAGCCCTGTCAAGGTCGCATTCGTCAAACATGGAACACCTTGCCACGTTGCCGAGGTTGTTCTAGCGTCGGCTCGGCCAGCCCAATTGGATACGAGGTCGCTCATGCCAACCCCTCCGTCGTCCCCCGAATCACCGCGCGCGTTGTCTGCCGAGTCCCCCCGGGGACGTGCGATCGCGGACGCCGCCGCGACCGTCATCCCCGGTGGCGTCAACTCGTCGACCCGCTACATCGGCGCGCCGTACGCGTTCGTCGCCGCCGACGGCGCCTACCTGACCGACGCCGACGGCCGGCGCTACCTCGACTACCACGCCGCGTTCGGCGCGATCCTGCTCGGTCACAACGCGCCGGTGGTCAACGACGCGATCCGCACCGCACTCGACGGCGTCGACCTGACCGGCATCGGGGTCACCGAGGCCGAGGTACGCCTCGCGCAGCGGATCGTCGAGGTCATCCCCTCGGCCGAGTCGATGATCGCGACGATGAGCGGCTCGGAGGCGACCGCGCAGGCGATCCGGCTGGCCCGCGCGGTCACCGACCGGGACCTGATCGTCAAGTTCCAGGGTGGTTTCCACGGCTGGCACGACGCGGTGGCCCGCAACGTGATCTCCGCGCCCGACAAGGCGTACGGCCGGGACCCGCTCTCCAGGGGCATCCTCGACCAGGCGGTCGACGCCACGCTGATCGCGGAGTTCAACGACCTCGACTCGGTCGCGGCACTGTTCGACACGCACCGCGACCGGATCGCCGCCGTCATCCTCGAACCGATCCCGCACAACGTCGGCGCACTGCTGCCCACCACCGAGTTCGTCGAGGGCCTGCGCAAGCTCACCGAGCAGCAGGGCGCGCTGCTCATCTTCGACGAGGTGATCACCGGCTTCCGGCACGCGCTGGGAGGCTACCAGCAGGTGATCGGGGTGACCCCGGACCTGACCACGTTCGGCAAGGGCATGGCCAACGGCTTTCCGGTCGGCGGACTCGCCGGACGGCGCGACCTGATGGAGCACTTCAACGGCCGCACCGGCGACGTGCTGCTGGCCGGCACCTTCAACGGCAACCCGCTCGGCTGCGCCGCCGCGCTGGCCACCATCGACTACCTCGCCGACCATCCGGAGTTCTACACGCGTACACACGCCCTGGGTGCGCGGATACGCACCGGCCTGCGCGGCATCCTGGCCGAGTTCGGTATCGAGGCCACGGTCGCCGGCTTCGGCGGCGTGTTCGCGGTCTACTTCCTGTCCGGCCCGGCCCTCGGCTACCGTGACCTGCTCCGCAACGACAACGGGGCCTACGTCGACTTCCACCGCGGTATGACCGAGCGTGGCTTCCTGATGCTCCCGATGGCCCTGAAGCGCAACCACGTCTCGGGCGCCCACACGGAGGAGGAGATCGACCAGACCCTCGAGGCCGCCCGCGAGGTCCTCAAGACCCTGGCCCGCTAGCCCCCGAGAACTCCCCGACCGCCGAGGCCCGTGCGGTGCCCGGGTGCCATGGTGCGGCAGTCAGTTCATTTGGAACGTCATTTCATGTCAGTGCCGGACAGACATTGACATGGAATGACGTTCCGAATAACTTCGGCCCGACCGCCGAAATCCCGCCGTACGCCCGATGGGAGTGGTTCTCGTGCGTTTCATCCTGCGCCGCGCCACCGCAGCTCTCGCCACCTCGACCCTGGCTCTCGCCGCCGCACCAGCCGCCGCCACCGCAGCCGAGCCGCCACCGACCGGTACGCCCACCAACCCGGTCATCGTCGCGGCCGCCGAGAGCGGCAAGCGCGCCTTCTTCGGCGACATGATCAAGCTCCGCGACGGGCGACTCCTGGTCGCGTACCGGGAGTCCGTCGCCCACATCAACCAGGACGGCCGCATCATGGTCGTGCAGAGCCGGGACCAGGGTCGCACCTGGACCGCCCCGCTGGTGGCGATCGACACCCCGATCGACGACCGCGACCCGAAGCTGATGCAGATGCGCGACGGCACGGTGCTGATGAACTTCTTCCGCACCGACTGGACCGGCTACCCGGGCAAGCCAATCACGCTGGTCGGCACGTTCGTCACGCGATCGACCGACCAGGGCGGCACCTGGAGCACGCCGAGCGAGGTCGGCACCGCGATGGAGGGACCGTCCGACGTGGTCGTCGGCGCCTACTACGCCGGCCACGCCGCGACCCACGGCCCGATCCTGCAGCTGCGCAACGGCGACCTGCTCGTCCCCCTCTACGGCAGGCTGCCCGAGGGCGGTACCGGGCCGGCGACGGTCGTCCGCTCGACGGACGGTGGACGTACCTGGCCGCGGGAGAACGAGTCGGTGATCGGCAGAGCCGACACGTTCGACTTCCAGGAGCCGAACCTCAGCCTGCTCAAGGACGGCTCGATCCTGTCCGTCATCCGCACGTCGATCAACGTCGCGTACGTGTCCCGGTCGTACGACGGCGGTCGCGTCTGGACGACGCCGGTGTCGACGGGCCTGCCCGCGTCGTCGCACCACCAGCTCGTCCTGCACAACGGAGACCTGCTGCTGACCTACGGTGACCTGTCCGGGACGTTCGGCCCCGGCCGTCCGACCGTCGGCCGCCTGCTCCAGCACCCGGAGCGCGACCTCGACGCCCAGCGCGACATCCTCATCTACGACGCCGCCGTCCACGGCCCGGCCACCGCCGACCAGGCCAACCCGTCCAGCGTCGAGCTACGGCCGAACCGCTTCTTCACCATCACCAGCGACCCGCACCTGGCCGCCATCGTCGGCGTCTACACCGGACGCCACGACTACCTTCGCTGAGTTCGCCTCGATCTGGCGGCGCCGTTCCAAGCGACGACGGGACGCCGCCGCCAGGTCGAAGCGATGTGGACAGACGGTGCGCCGCAGTGTGGACAGACGGTCCGCCGCAGTTTCCCCCAAATGACACGACGCCAACTAGTGTGGAACGGCGTTCCACGTCGCTATGATCCTCGATATGATCGCAATTGATGTTTATCGATCAAGGGGGTCCGTCATGGCTAGACGCACACACATGGCTGTCAGGCTCGTCGCGGCGGGTGCCGTCATCGCCGGGGCGGCAGTGGTCGCGCCCGGCGGCAGACCCGCGCAGGCCGCGCCCACCAACGACCCGACCTGTGGCACGCAGGTCAACGGCACGCCCGCCGGACCGTCCGGACAGCCCGCCAACTCCTACGCGTTGAACGTCGGCGGCGCCAGCGAGTTCGGCACCGTCTGGGATCCGCCGAGCAACACCCAGGTGGCGTTCCCCCACCTGATCGCCGCGGACACCACAGGTGCGAACGGCACCGCCGTGCGGCGACTCGCGGGGCGGTTCGGGCTCAACCCGGACTCCGTGTCCGCGCCGGCGCGCGGTGGGCAGGTCGTCTCGGTCGACGGTGGCGCGACCTTCCCCGCCGGCACCTACACCGAGGACCAGGCCGTGGCACCGCCGGTCGTCGGCGCCACCCGGCTACGAAACGGCACACTGCTCGGCTACAGCTTCAAGCCCAGCGCCACCAGCGGATCCACCGCCACCTACTCGGCCTACCGATCCACCGACGACGGCGTGAGCTGGACGGCCCAGACGTCGACGTTCGGACTCGGCGCGACCGCCAACGGAAGCCGGTTGACCGGCCAGCCGCTCGAGCTGGCCGACGGCACGATCCTGGTCGTCCTCTACGGCACGTTCACCGACGGCACCAACGACCGGGCGCAACTGCAGGCCAGCACCGACGGCGGTCGCACCTTCACCCGCCGGGCGATCCTGGCGAACGGCAACGCCACCAACGACTACAACGAGGGCTCGATCGCCGCCCTGCCCAGCGGCAAACTCATCGCCGTGATCCGGCACCACGTGTCGGAGGCGCTGGCCACCCCGGTCTACGTGACCTCCACGAACAACGGTGCCACCTGGACCTCGCCGCAGGCACTGAGTGTGTCGTTCCCCAACGGCTACGACCCCTACAACGACACCAGCAAGGCACTGCTCGCCGTCGCGCCGGACCTGAAGCTGATGCCCAACGGCGTCCTGGTCCTGCGCAGCGGACGACCGGACAACTGGGTGGCGATCTCCACCAACGGCGAGGGCACCGGCTGGGTGGGTCAGCTGACCTACCGCAACTGCCCGTCCGACGGCGTACGCACCCACGGCTCCACCGGATACGGCGGCATCGAGTACCTGTCCGCCAACCGCGCCATCGTCATCGGTGACAACTGCGAGCTGACCTGGGGCTGCGTCACCGCCGCCGAGACGGACTTCACCGTCGACAAGCAGACCCGCGCGTGGCGGCGCTGGATCGACGTGCTCACTCCGGACGTCGGCCGGATCGACCTGGCGACCAAGTACCGGACCGGCACGATCACCGTCGGCGGCACGATGACCACCCCGGTCACCGGCCACCCGCGTGCCCGGGCCGACGGCGCGTTCGACGGCAGTACCGAGTACTGGTCCAGCGCCGTGGACGCCGACAGCGCCGGCACCTTCGTCCTGAACCTCGACCGGGCGTACCCGCTCACCAAGGTCGGCCTGAGCCTGCGCAACGGCCGTGCCGCCAGCGGTCGCGTCTACGCCTCCACCGACGGGGTGAACTGGGGCCAGCCGATCGCCACCGCTACCAACCGCACGCATCTCGCGATGGAGTACTTCCCGCAGACCACCCCGGTGTCCGCCCGGTACGTCAAGGTGGAACTCGACGCGACCACCGGATGCGACTCGGGCCTCGGTTCAAGCTGCGCGTTCCTCAACGAACTGGAGCTGTACTCGTCGATCAACTCGTTCGAGAACGACCCGGTGAACAACCGGCCCCGTGGATACACCAACATCGTGCAGAGCTGGGCAACCCAGCGCAGCGGCGACCTGGCCGGTAACGACAGCGCTTCGGCCCTGCGAATCGTGGACACCAACCCCGACGCACACTCCCAGGTGACCTGGAACGGCACCGCCGCCGCCAGCAAGACACTCGAATTCCGACTCAAGCCGGTCAGTCTGCTCGGGTTCCTGTTCCCTGTGCTGGGCCGGAACTCGGCCGGGTCGACGGTGAACGCCTACCACCTGGCGGTCGCGGCAGACGGCAGCATCCGCCGCTACAACGGCAGCCAGTGGATCGCCCTGACCGCGGCCGGTGTGGTCGCCGAGGGCCGCTGGCACACGATCCGGGTGACGGCCACCACCTCGGCGGCCACGATCGCGCTGAACGGCGTGACCGTTGCCAGCAACGTGCCGGTCACCGCGGCAGCCACCACGCTGACCGGATACACCTTCGCCAGCAACGGCACGGGCACGAGCGGGGACGACTACCTGGTCGACGACGTGTTCATGTCCTGACCGCCGCCGCTGGACCCGCACCGGCGCACCCCGGCCGGGCGGCCCGACGGTGACCTTCCCGGCCACCGTCGGGCCACGGCCGTACGCCCGGCCTTCTATCCCTCTTTCGTGCACGTCAACACGATCAGAGTGTCCGGAGACACCTTCCGGCCCGCCTTCGCGGACTGTTTCGTCACCGTCCAGTTCGCTGGCAGTATCACCAACGTGTCGTTCTTGTCCTGCGACCCGAACTGGACCTTCGTGAAGCCGAGGGCGCGGAGTTTGTCCTCCGCGACTGCCGCGTTCTCCCCCACCAGGTTTGGCATGGTCACGGTCGGCGCCGCGACGGGCGACGGTGGCGCTGCGGGCGTGGTCGGTGCCAGTGTTGTCGGTGCCAGTGTTGTCGGTTCCGGCGCTGGACTGCCCGCCGTGTCCGCCGGCCTCTCGGCGACCCGTGATGTCGCCGGAAGGGTTGCCGGTTTCTCCTCGCCCGCGAACATGCCGACGATGGCGCATAACCCGCAGAGCAGGACGAGCACTCCGCCGACGGCACCGAGCACGATCAGAAGGGTCCGGTTGTTCTTCGCCGGTCCCGTCGCTGGTGGCATGGACGGACCTTGCGTTGGGTGGTGGGGGTAGGTCACCGGGGCAGTCTGGCGACCGGCTGTGACGGCGGGCAGCGGTCGTTTGGTGGATCTTGGTGTCGCCTGCGCCGCACGATCTGTCCAGTCGTTGAACCTTCCTTGGCCGGCTGTTCAGGCTGCTTGCGCCGTTCGTACGTCGCCGGGTGTCGGGGCAGCGACGATCAGCGAGCAGGCCCGGACCGCCGTCGGACGTACCACCGGTCGCCCACCACCATGTCATCCACACCGCGCGCTTCGCAGTAGCTGACCAGGTCCGACATGGAGTTGATGAACCCCAGGCCGTTGAAGTTCAGCGACGTGTTGCACAGGATGCCCACGCCTCGTTCCGCCGCGAACGCCGACAGCAGCTCGTGCAGCGCGGCGTTGTCCCGCCGGCTCACGGTCTGCACCCGCGCCGTGCCGTCGACATGGGTGACCGCCCCGAGGTCCGGCGAGACAACCCTCCGGAAATAGAGCATGTACGGGTCTTCGAAGTCCTCGTCGAACAGCTGACCAAGGTCCTCCACCCGGCAGCACGGCGCGATGGGACGGTAATCCTCGCGCTGCTTGATCTCATTGAGCCGGTCCTTGGTCTCGCGATGGAACGGTTCGGCCAGGAGCGAGCGGTTGCCCAACGCGCGGGGCCCGATCTCCCAGCGTCCCTGCACCCAGGCCACGACGCGCCGCGCCGACAGGACCCGCGCCACCTCACCGGCCGAGTAGCGGCGGGCCTCCCACCGATGCTCGTCGGGCACGACATCCTCGTCGAACGGCAGCCCGCTGTAGACGCTCCAGTTGATCCGGTACTCCCCGGTCGTCGCCAGCAACGCGTCGATCGCGGTGCCGATGGCCGAGCCGGAGTCGTTCGGGCACGGCGGCACGAAGACCGAGGAGAAGTGGGACGTCTTCCGCCACAACCCGTTCCAGTCGCAGTTGAGGCCACATCCACCGGATATGCGCAACGGCGTTCCCGGCGGCAGTTCCTGCTCGGCCTGGCGCACGAAGCTGTCGAAGATGCGTCGGGTGACCAGCGCCGCGGCGGCCTTGGCCGCTGGGCTTTCGACTCCCACGTTGTACAGCGGCGAATCGCGGAACTCTGCCTTGGGGACCGGGTAGAGGGTATCGAGCTTGAATATCTGGTCGACCACTTCGACGATCTCGGGATCGGCGTCGGCCGGATCGGCGTACGCGGCCAACGCCATGAGCTTTCCGCTGTCGCCCAACCGCGGCTCCGGGGCCCGGTCCGGGAAGGTGGGATCGGCCAGGCCGAAGATGAAGGCGTACCGGGCCCCGGGTTGGGACATGACCGGCACGGTCTTCACCACGCGACCACGACGGTCCACGAGGAAGTACGACCCCGCAGCGCCCTCCCAGACCAGCACCGTCTGGAGCGGATGGTCGGACTCCGGCGCCATGCCGAGTGCGTTCATGATGTGCGAACGCTCGTGCGACGACGAAAAGAACTGGACAGGCTTGCCGAAGAAGGTGCCGGACTCCGACAACAGTTTATCGCCGAGATAGCCGGAACCGATGTCGCCGACACCCGGGTCGGGCTTGTTCCACCCACCCAGCGCGATGACGTCCGGAAGGCCGTCGCACCGCCGCGCCGCTTCCAGAAGGGTGGTTGGGGTCAGGCTCGAATAACGCTGAAAGGAGTCCTTCTCCGCCTCGAGCGAGAAAAGCAACTCGTTGTCCCGGAGGACGGCGATCCCACCGTCATGAGCGGGTTTCAACGCGAAAATCAACATACAGTGAAACCTGCCATCGAAGCCCCCGTTACACATCGACGCCGAACACTTGTTTGGACCCTACCGTACATCGATGGATGTGGAGCGACTGCGGCGCATCCCGCATCCAACGCCTCGATATCGACGAAATCCGGACGTTCAGCCCGCCGAGCGGAAGCCCTGGATGATCTCGACGGCGTGCGCAAGGGTGGGTAGACACATGTCGGCCGCACCGAGCTCGGCCGGGTCGTGGGTGCTGGCTATCGCCAGCACCGTGCAGCCGGCTCGCTTCGCGGCGAGAATGCCGGCCGGGGCGTCCTCGACCGCCAGGCAGTCGGCCGCCGAGATGCCCAACCGCTCGGCGGCCATCAGGTAGCAGTCGGGGGACGGCTTACCGGCCGGTACCTCCTCGCCGTACACCTGCACCTGCGGTAGCGGCAGTCCGCACGATTCGAAGCTCAGCCGCACCGACCACCGGTTGCCCGAGGTCACGATTGCCCATGGCCGGTCGTGCAGGCTCTCGAGCAGTACGCGGGCGGTCGGCGCGGGTCGGACCAGCTCGATCCGCTCGCGCATCAACCCGTCCAGTTCGGCGCACTCGGTGGCGACGTCCAACTGCGGCGCGACCCGGGACAGGAGGTCTTCGGTGCGGCGGCCGTGCATGAGGCCCAGGACGTGCGCCACGTCGAGCGAACGACGTCTCGCCCACGTGCCCCAGATGTCCTGGTAGATCTCCACCGTGTCCAACAGCACACCGTCCACGTCAAACAGTACGCCGGAGGTCGCCACGGTGCCCCTGCCCTTCGATGCCGTCGACGGTCGCGCCGGCGCCTATACTTCGGGATCGGTCGATCTGTCACAAGGTTGCCAAGACTGATCTCAGGGTGATAATCAATTAACGATGGCCGATGAATACGGGGGGCTCGACTCTGTCTGCTGTGGTTGCGTTACTGACTGACGAATCGACCGCCTGGTCGATCCGGTGACCTCGGCGCAGGGTTCGCGGGCGCACATCGCAGTGGGTGCGGGCATATTCGTCGGGCTGGGGCTGCAGATCGGGGTGTGGTCGGTGCTGGTCGCCGACCTGGCCACCACGCTGCGGCTGAGCCCGGGCACGCTCGGCGCGGCACTGATCGCGTCGACCGCCGCCGGAATCGTGGCGATCATCGTGGGCGGCTCCGTGGCAGACCGGATCGGGCGCCGACCGGTCGCGATCCTCGGCTTCGCGTCGGCCTGCCTGGCCTTCCTGCTGTTCGCCCGGATCGAGACCGTGACCGGGCTGATAGGCGTACTCATGATCTTCGGGATTGGCGGCAGCCTGATCGACATCTCGGCGAACGCCATCGGTGCGGACATCGAGCGCCAGCACGAGACCCAGGTCATGAACTGGCTGCACGTCGGCTACAACGTCGGACTGGCGCTGGGCGCCGGACTGACCGTGTTCGCATTCGTCCTGGACTGGTCGTACCGGTCGATCTTCGTACTCCTGGCCGTGATTCTGGGCGCGTTCGCGCTGGCCATGACCCGGCTGCCGATGCCGGTCCCGATCGGCCGGGTCCGGGCCGGGCGAGCCGGCGGCGACGAAGGGCGCCTCGGCTACCGGGTGCTCGCCGCGCCGGCGCTGCTCCTGCTCACCGGCGCCGTGATCGCGGCCTATCTGATCGACGGCTCGTTCAACAGCTTCCTCTCGCTCTATCTGCGGTCGGTGTTCTCGTCCGGCGCGGCCCTCGCCGCCAGCGGCGTCCTGGCCGTCGCGCTCGCCGGCATCGCGGGCCGTCTGATCGGCGGTGGCGTGGTCCGTCGGGTCGGCCCGCGTCGCACGTTCCTGCTGGCCGCCGCGCTGACCCTGGTCGGCCTGGCCGCCGCGGTCGCCACCGAGAGCCCGCTGGTGACGCTGATCGGGCTGCTCCTGGTCGCGTTCGCGCTGGCACCGGTCGTGCCGACCGCACTGTCGGCGGTGGCCCGGGCGGCGCCGGGGAGCGCCGGACGCGCGGTGGGCGCGGTGGGCGCGGTGGGTTATGTCGCGCTCGTCGTCGGTCCGGCGCTGGTCGGAGCGCTGGCCGACCGGACCAGTCTGCGCTTCGCGATCGGCTCGCTGATGCTGGCCGCCGTCGCCATCGCGGCCGGAGGATCGATCGCCACCGGGACTCGGACCCACGTGGTGGACACACCCGACGGGACGTTATCCGCAATGGACTGCTGAGCTGCGAAGACAACGGGGAGATGCAACATGACGACCGAACAAGGCGAAAACATCCTGCGCGTCGATGGTGACCGATTCGTCAACGGGCGCGGCGAGGAGGTACGGCTGCGCGGCATCGGCCTGGCCGGCTGGCTCAACATGGAAAACTGGATGACCGGCTTTCCGGCGCACGAGCAGGGGCAGCGCGACGCCGTCCGGGACGTGCTCGGCCCGGAGCGGACGCGGTTCTTCTTCGACCGCTTCCTCGACCACTTCTTCACCGAGGCGGACGCGGCATTCATCGCGTCGCTGGGGCTGAACTCGGTCCGCATCCCGATCCACTACCGTCACCTGGAGAGCGACGCCCGTCCGTTCGAGATCATCGAGGACGGCTTCCACCACCTGGACCGGGCGATCGACCTGCTCGCCGCGCACGGCATCTACTCGATCATCGATCTGCACACGCTGCCCGGCTGGCAGAACCAGGACTGGCACTGCGACAACCCGACGCACACCGCGCAGTTCTGGCAGCACCGCCACTTCCAGGACCGCACCCTGCACCTGTGGCGGATCATCGCACAGCGCTACCGGCACAACGACTGGGTCGCCGGATACAACGCGCTCAACGAGCCGTCGGACCCGACCGGTCAACTGGTCGGCCCGTTCAGCCGGGAACTGGTCGAGGTCATCCGCGACGTCGATCCGAACCACATCATCTTCCTGGACGGCAACCGGTACGGCAACGACTTCGAGATGTTCGACGCGTCCATGCCGAACACGGTGTTCTCGGCCCACGACTACGCCCCGCCCGGCTACATGCCGGACGGCCAGTACCCGGGCGTCACCCACCTCACCCACGTCTGGGAACCGGTCGACGGCAAGACCTACGCGTTCGGCGTGCTGCGCCGGACCGACTCGCGCGACCAGTATTTCGACCGCGAGGCGCTGCACCGGATGTTCGAGAAGCGCAGCGAGTTCATGCGCCGGACCGGCACACCGGTGTGGGTCGGCGAATTCAACGCCATCTTCACCGGCGACCCGCAGGTCGACGAGATGCGCCTCCGTCTGCTCGGCGACCAGTTCGAGCACTACGAGAAGACGAACTCCAGCTGGGCGTTCTGGCCGCTGAAGGACATCGGCCTGTGCGGCCCGCTGTCCGTCGCCCCGGAGAGTCCATGGATGCGCCGGATCGAGCCCGTGCTGCGGCGCAAGGCCAAGTTCGGGGTGGACCTGTGGGGTGGCACCCACGACGGGATCCGGCATGTGATGGACCCCCTGAAGCAGCTCTTCGCCACGGAGTTCCCGGACTACCAGCCGTACCCGTTCGGCGCCGAGTTCTTCGTCAACCGGCTGGTGCCGCAGATCCTGCTCGCCGAGGCGCTGCTCCCCGAGTTCGGCGAGGTCTTCCGGGGCATGGACGAGACCGCCATCGACGAGATGATGCAGTCGTTCCGGTTCGAGAACTGCCGTTCGCGGGAGCCGCTGGTCGAATTGATCCGCAAGACCACCGGCGCCGACACGAAGGACGCCGGCGAACCGGTGGCAACGCCGTGATGGTCGCGTCGACGGGCCACAACACCGGTTCCAGCATCGAGGTCGGACGGATCGAGGCCCGGCTGGACTGCGAGGTCGAGGTCGAGGTCGTGCCCGGACTGTTCGACCCCGGCAGTACCGCGCTGCTGCGGCATCTGCGCGGGGCCCAGCGGCTGCTGGTGGTCGCCGACGCGGACCGCGCCGGCCCGCTCCGGGCCTACCTCGACCGGCAGGTGTGGCGCGGCCGGCTCGACCGGTACATCGAGGTGGACATCGCGACCCTCGACCGGCTGTCCCCGCTTGCGGCGGTGGAGCGGATCGCCGAGGAGGCGGCCGCGGCAGGCCTGGGTCGGCGCGACGCCTTCCTGAGCTATTGCGGCCCGGTCATGTCCGACTACGTGGCGATCACCGCTGCGTTGTTCCGCCGGCACACCCGGGCGGTCCGGCTCGTGACCGGCCCGTCCGGCACCGTGAGCCCCTGCCCGCGTACCGCGCTGCCGGACGCCGGGCTGACGGTGCGGCACCGGGAGGTCCGGGTGGTGGTGCCGGGGACGGCACCCGGCGGAACGTCGCAGCGCGGCGTCATCGAACAGTCGTACCGGGTCGAGCTGGCGCCGTCGATCTTCACCGATCCCGCCGATCCGCTGCGTGCCTGGCTGCCCGAGGGCGCCAGGGTACTGGCCGTGGTGGATGCGTTCTCGCCGGAGGTGGTGGCCGACGTCCGCCGCTACTTCCACCGGCACTCCGTGGTGCCGGTGGTCAGCTCCGCGCACGCCAAGACGCTCAGCCAGGTCGGCGAGTTGCTGACGACCGCCCGGCGGCTGGGCCTGGGGCCGGACGACCGGATCGTGGCGGTGGGCGGCGGCACGCTGCTCGACCTGGTCGGCACGATGGCCCTGCTGTACCAGGGCGAGACGCCGTACGTGCGGGTGCCCACCACACTGGTCGGCCTGATCGACGCCGGCGTCGGGCTCAAGGTCGGGGTCGACGTGAACCAGCGGCGCAACCTACTGGGCGGCTACCAGCCACCGCTGGCCTGCCTCTGCGACACGACCTTCCTACGGACGCTTCCACCGGCCGAGATCCGCTGCGGTATCGCCGAGGCCATCAAGATCGCAATGGTCGCCGACGGGCCTCTGCTCGACCTCCTGGAGGAACGTCACGACGACCTCTTCCAGCGGCCGGACGGTCCGGTGGCCGAGGAGATCGTCCGGCGGTCGATCGCCGCGATGATGCGGCAGTTGGCCGGGAACCCGTACGAGAAGGAACTGCGGAGACTCCCCGACTTCGGCCACGAGTTCGGGCACCTGCTCGAGACCGCGTCCGGGTACGCGCTGCGGCACGGCGAGGCGGTCTCGATCGGCATGGCGCTCGCCGGCCATCTCGGCGTACAGACCGGCCGGCTGCCGGCCGCCGCGTACGAGCAGATGATGGGGATGTTGTTGCGCGTCGGGCTGCCGGTGTACAGCCCGCTCTGCCGGCCGGAGCAGTTGTGGCGCTGGCTCGGTGGCGCCATCTCGGCGCACAAGGGCGGCCTGCCCCATCTCGTCGTGCCGACCGGAATCGGCCAGGGCGGCTTCATCGACTCGATGACCGAGCTCAACCCCGACCTGCTCCGCCGGGCCTGCGCCGACCTCGCCCGCCGCCGCCCGGCGGTCGCGCCGTGACCGTGCCACGCCGCCACGTCGCCATCGTGGTCGACGTCGGTGGCACCGCCACGAGGCTGGCCCTCGCCGAGGACGGCCGGCTCACCGACACGATCGTGCGGGTACCGACGCCGAGTCCGCGCATCGGCGTCGCCGACCCGGTCGGACAGTTGCTCGACCTGATCGCGGAGCAGAGCGACCGGCTGCGCGAGGCGCTGCCCGACCGGCACGTCGACGCGATCGGCGTGGCGTTCGGTGCGGTCGTCACCAACGCCGGGGTGGTGCGCAACGCGTCCACGCTGTGGCTGGCGCCGTCGACCGGTCTGGACGTCGCCGCCGCGCTGCGCGACCGGCTGCCGTGGGCACCGGTCACCGTGGTCAACGACGTGGCCGCGGCCCCCTGGCACTACCGGGAGCTGGGACGGTTCCTGTACGCCACGGTCAGCACCGGCATCGCGATCAAGGCCTTCGACGCCGGCCTGCCCGGGGCGCGCAAGGTGCTGCTCGACCCGGAATGGCTCGGTGGCGAGTCGGGGCACACCATCGTGGATCCGACGGCCCTGGACGCGGTGCCCGGCGGGGCGGCCGCCGCCGTACGGCTGGGTCGGGCCGCGGCGGGTGGTGACCCGGACGCCCGGGCGGATCTTGATCGGCTCGGCCTGCCCTGGTGCGAGTGCGGCGCGGTCGGTGACCTGTGCGCGTACGCCAGCGGGCCGGGCACCATCCGCGTGGCGGCCGCCGAGGCCCGGCGGCTCCCGGAGTCGTTCGCCGGCTCGGTCCTCGCCGAGCTGACCGGATCGGACCCCGACCGGATCGACGGTGCGGCGCTGGCGCGGGCCGCCGCCCGTGGCGACGCGTTCACCGCGACCGTCCTGCACCGGGTGACCCGGCCGCTGGCGGCCCGGCTGTTGCAGCTCTGCGCGGACCTGGGCCTGGACCGGGCGGTCATCGCCGGTGGCTTCGCGCACGGGGTCGGCGCGCCGTGGTTCGACGCGCTGCGGGCCAACGTGGACGAACTCATGGTCGATGCCGGTTGGTTCACCGGCTGGACGGCAGAGCAACGCGCCGGCCTGCTCGTCCGTCCGCCGGACACCGGCGACGCGCCGCTCGGCGGTATGGCCGCGCTGCTGGCCGAGGGCCACCGGCGGTACCTCAGCCTGGTGAAGCCGGTGGGCGATGGAGGGCTCGTCGTCCACGAGCGCGAGGTGCCCGGCTGCGGGCGGGAGCAGTTCCAGTTGCGCATGCGGTACGCCGGAATCTGCGGCACCGATCTGCGGATCCTGCGCGGCGATGTCGGGTGCGAGCCCGAGATCCCGGGTCACGAATGCGTGGCCGAGGTGGTCGCGGTCGGTGATTCGATCACCGGCCTGACGGTCGGCCAGGTGGTCACCCTCAACCCGAACAACCCGTTGGATGACAGCGACAAGCTGGGGCACAACCGTCCAGGCACATTCACCCAGCTGTTGACGCTGGACCACGGCGTCCTGAGTCGGGGCCAGGTCGTCGACGTACCGGAGATCGCGGGACCGGAGTGGGTGCTGGTCGAGCCGTTGGCCGCGGCGTTGCGGGCCAACCGGGCCACAACGGAGTTCGTGCCGGGCGAGCGGGTGCTGGTGGTCGGTGGCGGGCTCTCCGGTCTCATGCTCGCCGGCCTGGCCCGGCTGCGCGGCGCGGCGACCGTGCTGCTGGCCAGCCGCACGCCGGCCACCGTGGAGCGCGCCGTACAGCTGGGATTCTGTTCCCCGGAGCACGGCCTGCCGTTGAACGACGAGCTGGGAAGCGCCGTCTTGGCCGCGACCGGCGGGTTCGGCGTCGATGCCGTGTACGTGGCCGTGGGGTCGAACGCCGGCACCGCGACCGTTGCCACGCTCTGGCCGGCGCTGGCCAAGACCGCCGCGGTCAACCTGTACGGCGGATTCCCGGCCGATTCCCGACTGCCCGTCGGTGATGGTGACGTGATCGCTGTCGGTCCGTTGCGCTCCGCCGCGGCCCACCAGTGGGTGGACAATCCGGCCGGTGGCAAGGTGGTGGTCCTCGGCAACCGCGGTGGCCGCCGCGAACATCTGCTGGCCGCGGTCGAACTGTTCCGTGGCGCCGGGTCCGAGCTGGGCCTGGATCGTCTGGTGACCCACATCGTCTCGCTGCCGGCCGCGCCCAGGGTGGCGGCCGAGCTGGCCCGCCACGGCACCGTCGACGGCCGGCCGGCGCTCCGCGTGGTGATCGATCCCTGGCTGCCCGGGACGGTGGTGCGGGTGTGCTGAGCGATTCGAGCCCGGACGCGTTGCTGGCCACGTTCCGCGACGCCGCCGCCGGTGGGCGTGGCGGCGCGGCCGGCGAGGTCGCGCGGTTGGCCACCGAGGGCGGTACGCCCCGGCTGGGTTGGCTGGATCCGCCCGCCTGGCCGTCGGTCGCCGAGCTGCTGGCGGGGTACGCCGTCGCGGCGGACGGCCGGCTGCTGCTGATCGGCACCGGAGGCTGGGCGTTCGGCGCCCGGGCGGTGCGGGAGATCGACGGATCTCGACTGGACGTCCTGGACGCGCTCGATCCGGATGCGCTGCACCGCGCGGTCAATGGACCCGCCGGCCCACCCGACCTGGCAGTGGCGGTGTCCGAGTCGGGGACCACGCTGGAGACGCGACTGCTCGCCGACGCGGCTCGCGACCGGTTCGGCGTCGATGTCCGGTGGCTCACCGGGCCGCAGCTGACCGGCCAGGTGGCGTTGTTCGCGGCGCCGTTGAGCGTGCTGTTCCTGCTGTGCGCCCAGGCGGGCATCGCGGTGGCCACCAGCCGGTCCCTGCGGCCGCGCAGCGCCCTGCTCCGGCCGATCGGAGCCGAGCGATGAGCCTGGCGGTCGCCCACCGCATCCTCGGCCTCGATCCGGGCACCCGGCCGCAGTTCGAGCCGCTGCGGTCGTGCCGTCCGGGCGTGACCGTGCTGATCCCGACGCACAGCGACCGGGCGCACGACGGTGGCGGCACCGGCCGGCTGGACACCCTGGCCCGCTGCCTCGAGTCGCTGGCGGGGCAGCCCCGCCACGCCGGTCCGCCACTGTCCGTCGTGATCGTCGACGGTGGACTGACCGACGACGACGCGGACCGGATCCGCGCCGCGCTGTCGACGACCGGCCTGCCGCACGAGCTGGTGCCGGCGCCGGTCGCCGCCAGGTCCGCCGCCGCCACCCGCAATGCCGGCCTGGCCTGGCTTGCCGAGCAGCCGGACGGATCACCGCTGGTTCGCCGGCACCTGCTCTTTCTGGACGACGACACCGCGCTCGCCCCCGGCGGCCCGGCCGCGTTGGCGGACGTGCTCGACCGGGATCCGGGTGCGGTGGCCGTCTGCCCGAAGATCGTCACCGTCGCCTCGGTCACCGACTGGCTCGACCGGGAGCCGCCGGCGCCGGTCGCCCCGGTCAGCAGTCGGGTGCTTCCCGGCAGTCTGCACGACGGGCGGTACGACCTGCTCACCGTCACGTCGCACGGCAGCCTGGTGGCCGGCCGGGTGGTCGGCCTTCTGGTCCGGGCCGACCTGGTGCTCGGCTGGCTGCGCCACGGCGGCCGGCTGTTCTACCCCGGCACCCCGCGCGGTAGCAGCGAGGACATGCTGGCGATGGCGACACTGTCCCGGCTGGGCCAACTACGTACGGCGCCCGACGTGCGGGTGGCCGATCTGGTCCGGCGTACCCCGGTGGACACCCGGCGACAGCAGTTGGCCTGGGGGTACGACCACGGCTGGCTGCCCGGCGAACTCGGCGCGGCCGGCCTGCTCGATCCGGGGCTGCACGTCCTGACCTGGGACGAGGCGACCGGGTGGTGGCAGCATCACCGCCCCGACCCGCACCGGTACGGGTACCTGGTCAATCCGCAGGAGCTCGCGGTGCTCGGTGCGATGCTGGCCGCGACTGCCCGGGACGACACGACGGTGCGGGCACTCTTCGGGGTGTCCGCCGCCGAGTTGGCCGCGGCCACGGCGGCGCTGACCGGGCTGCTCATCCGACTACCCGACCTGCTACGGAGTGCGGAGGTCAGCCACCGGCCCGACCTGCCGCCGCTCGTGCCGCGAGGTTTCGAGACGTTGCGGGAGGGACTCGACGGGCTGCTCGCGCACCTGGCCGGCAACGCCCTGGCCAGCCTGACCCACGGGTTGGCCGACGACGGCCTGCCCGCCCGGTTCCTGTACGGCCTCCGCCAGGGCGCGGCCGGCGCAATCACACCTCGCGGAAACGGTACGGTGGTATGAGCATTCGGATCGGCCTGGCCGGGGCCGGCTTCCTGAGCAGGGCCGCGCTGCTGCCAGCCCTCGACGGCCTGGACGAATTCGAGGTCGCCGCGGTTCTCGACCCGGATCCCGACGTCCGGCGGGTGGTCGCCGGCGTCGTGCCCGGCGCCGTGGTGACCGGCGACGAGGAGGCGTTCTTCGGCGTAGACCTGGACGCGGTGCACGTGGCCACGCCGAACCACCTGCACGCGTCGATCGCCTGCCGGGCACTGGCCGACAACCTCGCGGTCGTGGTGGACAAACCCCTGGCCGGTACGGTGGCGGACGCGTTGGAGATCCACCGGAACGCGGAGAAGTCCACGGCGCCGCTGCTGGTCGGGTACATGTCCCGGTACAACGCGAACAACGAGGCCGTCCGGCGGCTGGTGGCCGACGGCGCGATCGGCGTACCGCTGGCGATGAGTGCCACGCACCTGGGGCACCGGACCGGCGACTGGCGCAACTACCGCGCCTACTCCGGCCTCGGCTGCGCGGCAGACCTGGCCATCTATCCGCTGCTGACGGCGGGTGACGTCTTCGACTCGCCGGCCACCGGGTGCCAGGCGGTCGCCTATCCGTCGGGCGATCCGGAGCTGACCGACATCTATCTGGACGCCACCGTGTGGTTCGGCGACCGGCGCCTGCACGTCGAGTCGTCGTTCACCGAGGCGCCGGAGGTCGGGGTGTCCCGATACAGCGTGGTCGGCAGCGGGGGCGTTCTCGTCGCCGTCGACACGTGGGCGATGAACGGCGACGGCAGCGTGCTGCTCTGCGACGACCACGGCCGTCGTCTGGTCACGGTGCCGTCGGTCGACCCGTACGCCCGGCAGTACCGGCTGCTCGCCGAGTGCATGGCGGGCCGACCGGTGCCGGCCGAGGTCGGTTCGGCCCGGGGCCTGCGGGACGTCGCTGTGCTGCACCAGTTGGACCGCAGTGCCGCCACCGGCGGACAGCGGCTCGCCATACCTGACCTGGAGCCGCCATGGACCTCGTGATGCACAGCTACTCGCTGCGCGACTACCCGCTGGAGCATGTGTTCGCGGTCGCCGCGCACTACGGCTTCGACAGCATCGAGGTGTCCACCTGGCACCTCGACCTGCGCGGGAACCCCGACGTGGTGCCGGGCGAGGTGGCCAGGGCCGTCGCGCTGGGCGACAGGTACGGGGTGCGGGTGCACTGCGTCGGGTACGAGGGCGACTTCACCGTGGACGACCCGGATCGGCACGCGCGGTCCGTCACGCTCGTCGGCCGGATCGTCGAGGCCTGCGGCGGCCACGGCATCGAGTTGGTGAACGGCTGCGGCGGATGGTTGCAGGGCGACCCGGACGACTGGAGGAACAACGGCAGCGTCCGCGCCGACGACGGGCACTACGCCCGAACCGGCGACGCCTACCGGACGCTCGGCGCGATCGGTGCCCGCGAGGGCGTGCGGGTGGCCGTCGAGGTGCATCCGAACACCGTCCACGACACCGTGACGACGACCGCGCGACTGCTCGACCTGGTCGACCATCCCGCGGTGATCGCCACCGTCGACCCGGCGAACTCCGCGCTGCTCACTCCTGAGGACCGGAATCCGGCGGTGCTCGACCGGCTCGGCAATCGGGTGGGCTATTTCCACATCAAGAACTACGTTCCGGCCGGCGGACGGGCCGACTTCAGTGTGGACACCGCGCACGGCGTGATAGACAACCTGCGCTGGCTGGAGAAGTTGGCCGAGCACGGCGGCGTGCCGGCCATGGCGCTGGAGTACTGCGGCGTGGGCGACCCGCACCCACGGTTGCAGGCCGCCCTCCGCTACGTCCGCGAGTGCGAGGCGTTGCTCGATGTGGTCGCCGCCCGCCGGTGACGGGCCAGCGACCGCAGCAGCAGCCACGCGGGACGCGGCTCGAACGGTCGAGCCAGCCACCAGCGCCACAGGTGGAACCGGGCCTCGCCGACGCGGCCGTGCCGGAGCAGCATGTCACCGAACAGGCGGTCGAAATCCAGGCCCCGGCGGCGGATCGCCGACGGATGCCTGCGGCCGTGGTGCTTCCACACCGCGTACGCGCCCAGCATCAGCTCGTCGAAGTCGGCGGTGATCTGTTCCTCGGTCGCCACGTCTCCGGCGCTGGACGCCCGGTATTCGGCCAGCGGCTCGGGATTGGGCACGCAGTGGTGGCCGGCCTCCACGAACCGCCACATGAACTCCTGGTCGTCGCCCAACCGGAATGCCTCGTCGAACCGGATCCGGCGGGCCACCTCGGTCCGGACCACTGTGAACGTCGGCTGGATCCACGATCCGGCGCACATCGCCTCGATCGAGGTCGGCATCGTGAAGTTCGGGTTGTCGAACAGGTTGTGCCACGAGCCGTCCTGATCCTGGCGGCGCCCGTTGCACAGCACCATGTCCGCGCCGGGGTTGTCGGCGAGCACCGCGAGCTGGCTGCGCAGGTACGTCGGCTCCCACCAGTCGTCGCTGTCCAGCAGGGCGGTCCACTCGGCGCGGGCGACGTCGATGCCGGTGTTCCGGGCGGCCGGCGGGCCGCCGTTGGCCCGGGTGATCACCCGCAGCCGCGGCTCGGTGCCGTAGCGGCGGCCGAGTTCGGCGACCGTGTCGTCGACGGATCCGTCGTCCACCACGATGACCTCGAACTCGCAATCCACCTGCGCCAGCACGCTGTCGATCGCGATCGGCAACACGGCCAGGCGGTTGTACGTCGTGATCACTACGGAAACGGCCGGGGCAGCGGGCATCGACATATCCCTTGTTCTCGATCAATTGGTCAAATCGTACAGTAGAGAAAGAGAGAGGTCCTGCCATGGCTGGCTCGGTACGGTACTCACCGCTCATTCTCGGAGGCTTGTTCGGCATCGAGGAGGAGGCCGTATCCCGCTCCCGTCTGGACGCGTACGCCGGAGGCGGCGGCCGGACGATCGACACCGCGCCGATGTACGCCGACGGCCTCGGCGAGGAGGTCATCGGACGGTGGCTGGCGGATCAGCGGCCGGCGGTACCCCGGGAGGATTGGCAGATCATCTCGAAGGTCTGCCATCCGGAGGACGGGCGGTCCCGAGTCCGACCGGACGTGATCCGGGCCGAGGTCGCCGGGTCGCTGCGCCGCCTCCGAACCGACTATCTGGACGCCGTGCTGTTGCATCGCGACGACCCGGACGTACCGGTGAACGCGATCACCGACACGCTGCTCGAACTCCATGACCGGGGCACGGTCCGGCAGCTCGGGGTGTCGAACTGGAGCGCCGGACGACTCGCGGACTTCGCCGACGCGGTGGCGCCGCTGAAGCCGATCGCCAGCTACCAGTTCAGCCTCGCGGTGCCCACCGGGCCGATCTGGCCGGACACCCGGCACGTGACCGCGGACGTGCTCGAGGTGGTCGTCGAACGCGGGCTCTGCCTACAGGGGTGGACCGCGCTGGCCCGGGGCTGGTTCGCCGGGCGGAACCCGGACGACCGCACCGGAATCGACCGGAAGTTGCTGCTCCTGTTCGATACGCCGGCCAACCGAGCCGCCCGCGAGGTGGTTTTCTCCATTGCCCGGAAACGCGATGTGGCACCGATCGCCGTCGCATTGAGTTGGATGCTCTCGGCGAGCCTGGATGTACACGCGGTACTCGCCCCACGATCGGCCGAGCAGTTGCGGGAATGCTTCGGCGGCCTGGAGTTCACATTGACGTCGGCTGAATGGGCCGAGCTGTCCAGGGCGGCCGGCGTGACCTCGGTGCCGGGCCCGGCGTCCGAGCGTGTCAGGGGCTGACCGGCACGAGCCGGTGCGGGCGTGTACGGCGCCAGATCCAAGGAACGATCAGCCTGCGGCGGTTGGAATTGCGGTTGCAGTTGGACGCCGCTTGCACCATCGGATCGATTGCTGTTGTATCCCGTGAATGCACGGCTTTCCGTTCCGGATCATTATTCGGTGCGGCTCCAGCTACCGTCCAGAAAGGATGGCAGGAGGATGAAGACCATCGTTCGTTTCGCCACGGTGATCGTCGCAATCGGTGCACTCGTACCGATGTCCGCCACCGCTTCCCAGGCCGCTCCGGCCGCGACGTCGGCGTGCGTGACCGCCAGCAATTCGTACGACTGGGGGGTCGGCGAGATCTCTCTGTGTCCGCAGAGCGACGGGACCTACCACGTCACCGGTTGGACCGACGACCTGAAGCCCGGAGACTGGCTGGCACCCGACGGCGCCTGCGTGGGCTGGGCCGTCTACGACGCGCAGGGCTACAGTGGCTCCACCGGGTGGAACTGCGCGCAGTTCCACCCGGAGCGCCCGACGAGGCTCGAATTCGACTTCGTGACGACGTTCCGGGCTCCGGTGACGGGCGCGAAGCTTTCGAAGGGCTACTTCTAGACACCCGCAGTGCTTCCGGACAGATTCCTGTCGATGGCGCTCGCAGGATCCCTGTCCGGAAGCTCTACCGGGCAGCAGCCACCTTGCCGCACCTACCTAGAGCGCCAGGCAGATTTCCGTGCGCAGGGCCGGGGCGCCGTCGACCGGGGCCGGATCCTCGGCCGTCGGCGCCACGCCGCCCGCGGCGATCCGGTCGAGGGTACGCAGGCCGAGTGGCCGTACGCTGCCGAAGATCGTGTAGTTCGGTCGCAGTGCCGAGTCGGCAAAGACCAGGAAGAACTGGCTGCCGTTGGTGTCCGGTCCGGCGTTTGCCATCGCGAGCACCCCGCGGGCGTAGACCTTCCGCGCGCCGGTGGGGTCGGTGGGAGCGGGCGGCAGGTCCGTTGGCAGCTCGTCCTTGTACCGGTATCCAGGGCCACCCTCGCCCGTACCCGTCGGGTCGCCGCACTGCAGCACCTTCAGCGTGGGGTAGGTGGTGAGCCGGTGGCAGACGGTCCGGTTGTAGAACCTGTTCCGGACCAGATGCAGGAAGCTCTGCACGGTGCATGGCGCCTGAGCACGGTCGAGAGTCAGCGGTACGAGGCCGAGGTTCGTGATCAAAGTGGTCGTCACCGTGCCACGGTCCGGCGTGTGGCGAGGGTCGCGCGGCAGCGTGACCGGTCGCGCCGCCGGATCCTCCGGAGTCTCCGTGTACTGGCAGGGCCCCGTCGTCACCTTCGGCGGCGCGGCGGCGGCGTGTGCCGGAGCAGCGCCGCCGCCGAGGAGCAGGCCGGCGGTGAGCACCGTGACAGCGATGCGGCGTGGGGTCACGTTGTCCTCCATCGACCGGTAGAAGTCTTCCCACATGGTTTAACGGAGATCAATGTTTCCGTCAAGCGTCAGGGCCCGGGCCTCGCATGATCAACCGATCGGTTGGCGTGCGTGCTGGTCAGCGGAGGCTGGCGAAGAACTCCTGGATGTCGGTGACCAGCACCTCGGTCGCCTGGTGGGCGGCGTAGTGACCGCCGACGTCGCCCCGCCCCTCGACGTCCGTCTCGTACGCCGTCCAGCGGACGATGTTCGAGTGGTCCCGCTCCGCGAAGCGACGGATGGACTGGAAGTCGCCGGGAAACATGGCGAGCGCGGTCGGCACGGTGGTCGGATCGGCCGGCGCCTGGCCGGCGTGGGCGTCCTCCCAGTAGAACCGGATCGCCGAGGCGGCGGTGCCGGTAAACCAGTACAGCGCCACGTTGGCCAGGACGAAGTCGGCATCCAGGCTCTCGTCGAACAGCTGCGCGTTCCAGGCCAGCAGCCCGACCGGTGAGTCGGTCAGCGCGAACGCGAGGGTCTGCGGCTGCT